>NZ_CP119811.1 GCF_029338395.1 Halorussus caseinilyticus | reverse complement strand
GGACGTGGACGCGGACGCCGAGTTCGAGCAAGCAAACCTCTCCATCGACTACGACGAGCAGGCGGTCGGCGACGAGTCGGACTTAGCGGTCTACACCTACGACCCCGAACTGCAGACGTACGTCAAAACCTCGGAAGTGGACGCCGAAAACGACTCGGTGACGGGGACGACCCGCACTTCTCGACGTTCGTCGCCATGAACCAGACCGCATGGCAGAACTACATGCAGAAACGTGCGAAACCCAAGCCCAAATACGCGCTGAACGAGTCGTTCAGTGACCTCTCAGGGTGGAACTGCACGGGGTCGTGTTCGACCGGCGCAGGCCGCGCAGTCATCGGCCAGAACTCGTCGCTGTTCTACTCCGACGACGTGAGCGCGGCGTGTACAGGTCCGCACTTCCCGGATAACGGCGAATGTCCCGTGAACGGTGGAGACGGCGACGACGATGACGACAGTGACGACGATGATGACGATGACGACGAGGGAACGAGTGACCCGTCGCCGCCCAAGCAGTTCGACCCCTCGGATAACGAGAAGTCGCTCACGATTCCGTCAGATACGGTCGAAGTCACGTTCACGATGCCGATTATCGCGTTCGCGGAAGAATCGAACGCGAGTGTGGAAGTCGCTGTGTCGGTCGGGTCCGAGACCCGGACTGTCTTGGAGTTGTCGGGCGACGACGGCGAGCGAAACACCGACCACGCCTACATCGACGAGACGTTCGAGAATCCCGACGGCCAGCAGGTATCCGTCTGGATTCACACCGAGAACCTCGCAGGCACGAGTCCCGGAAAGGCGAGTGTCGAGGTGAAACGCGACAGTGACGGCGACGGCCTGACGAACGGGTTAGAGCAACTCGGCGTCAAGACCGGGACCGGGCGCGTGTCCACCGACCCGTACGACGCCGACACTGACGGCGACGGCATCACCGACGGCGCGGAAGTGGCGGGCTACATCCCGCGGTACGTTGACGGTGGGTATTTCGAGCTTCGAGTAACCCGACCGCGGTCGATTCGGACGGTGACGGTCTCAGTGACGCCGAGGAATGGGCTGGCGGCTACACCGTCCGATACACGAAATCGAGTGCCGACTCCGAGCAGTTCCTCGCGGCACTATACGACGGCGGCGACCCCGGTGACGCACCAGCATGTCGCGGACGGTCGACCCTGATCCGATGCGGCAGGATTCGGACGACGACGGCCTCGACGACGGCCGAGAACTCGACCTGGGCACCGACCCGACGCGCGCCGACACGGACGGCGACGGTATCGCCGACGCCGAGGAGAGACGTGGCGGGTCGGACCCGACGCTCGCCGACTACGAGGGGCCGACCATCGACGTGTTCCGCGCCGAGTTCGGCAAAGACGCGTTCAGCGGGGATACGTCGTACGCGGTCGGCTACCGGGTGGACGACCCGAGCGGGGTGGCGTCCTCACGGCTCACGAAAAACGGCGAGATCCAGACGCGGACGACGTGGGGTGGCGACCGCCACGGGAGTCAGTCCCGCGCGTTCGAGACGGGTCTGCCCGAGACGATTCTCGACGGATTGACCGGGACAAGCGTCGTGGTTCACGCCCGCGACACCCACGACAACCGCCGCCAGCAGGTGGCGATGGAACGCGCGAACGTCTACGGCGCGACCGTCAAAGAACTCACCACCCAGTCTGACCTCGGCCCGGAACGCGCCTCGATGTTCGCCGGAATGCTCTCGGGATTCACCGTCGGAGCCGGTTCCACCGCGCAGACGGTCAAAGCGCTCACCGACCAGCCACTCGCGTTCCTCGGAGCGTTCGAGCAACTCGCCACTCTCGTTGACCGACTCGGACTCATCGACAAGATTCTCGCCACACTCCCCCGCCGGATGGTTGAGAGTCTCGAAGCGAAACAAGCGACGAACAATCCCTACGACAGGTCGGACCCGAGCGAGCAAGCTGAGTACGATGCGTTCCGCGTTGGCTGGTACACGGGCTACGTGGCGTTCCAAGCCGTCCAACTGGTGGTCGGCGGACAAGCCCAGACCGCGGTGAAAAACTCCGACCGGTTCGCCGACCTCGTTGACCGCCTCGACCGCAACGGACGCCTCTCGGAAGCGAAACGGTACTACGACGTGGCGAAGGGGCGGACGACTGGGCGCGCGAAACAGGTGACGTTCGAACTCGGCGGGCGAGCGGCGAAGGGAAGCTGGCACTTGAGCAAGAAGAGCGGACGCCGGGTGGTGGCGGGCGTGAAGACCGCCGCCGGGAAGTACGACGCACGCCAGCGACTCTCGAACGCAGAGGCGAGTACGCACTCGCAAATCGACGCGCTGAGTCCAGGCGACCAGCGAGTGGTCGGGCGGGTTCTCGCGCGGACCGACGACCCCGAGATCATCGCGGACGGCGGCGACAACTTCGTCGCTATCATGCGGCAGGCCGACGACATCGACCCCGATGTCGCCAAGCGACTCGCCAAACTAGAGCGCGACGACGAACTAACGGTCGCCGAGCGGAAACGACTGCTACAGGCATACGAGAACGGGCGGGTTGATAACGAGGACCTTCGCCGCGTCTCGAAGCTGTTGGACGAGAGTAACGACGAGTATCTCTACGACGATGCGGTGAGTGTCGAAGAGCTAGTCGAAATCGAAAGCGAGGGTGGTGATATTAGTAAAACTGGCTTGGTGGTGAAAGATGAAACAAGCGATGTCATGTGGCTTGAGTCCGGAAACGATGAAGAAAGTTGGATACATATAACGGCAAGACACATCATCGGGACGGACTTAGATGACGAAGGTGGAACGTCGTTCTGGCCACTTGGTCAGAAGGTGAAGGGGCGTCCACTTCCAGATACGCTGGATCAATACGAGGTTCGTGAGCTTATCTATCAGGCGGTTAAGAACGGTGAGCGGACACCACAGGGTGAAAAGTGGAAATACTACTTCAAGCCAACTGAACAGGGGTATCCAGATTCGGGGATTAGTGGGATGCGAGTCTACGTCTTCCCAAGCGGGAAAATAGAAACTTCGTACCCTATGAGCGGTAGCGCGCATACTAAGTGGGCCAACGGCGAATGGGTGGAATGAAAGATGGCGACTCAAAATCCATCTATTGAATTACGATACGATTCTAGCTTTAAGCAGTCTATCACCGAGCGTGAACGGCCAGACCCACTTGTTGGGATGAAAATTAAAGTGGGAGATTTGTATGTGTTTGGTGACGAAAATCACGTTAATAGTGATTACATGACGACAAATCTCACGGTCCAATTGGAAGCAACCGAGAAAATACTCACGAATGAAACCGTAGTTGTTGAGTACGCGAATGGACCGATGTGGTTGGTAATCGAATCAGAGGACGAAAATTCTATTAGAATAACAGAATGCCCAACTATTGAAGGGGTGAATAATCCGGAGCAACGTCTCTCTATTGAGAAGAGTGCAGTCGTCTCGAAAGAATCGTGGATACGGGAACTTATTGAGACAGCAGAGGAATTTTATCGAAAAGTTACAGATTTAAATCCGGACTTGGAAGACGATTCAATGCTTCGACGACTTCATGAGGAAATCGAAGGCGCGAAAAGACGATTGAAAGAAATCGAAATTTCATAAGAATACGAGTCTCCATAGTCAGACCACCTTAGCCGGAACAGACGATTCTTGAAGGTCAAACGGTACCAGACCTCGAATGACTAATTTCTATGTCTCTCACAGCGAAAATCATCGAAATTATCCCTGACGTAGAGTACGAAGGAGTCGTATATGAACAACGTGTCGTAGTTGCGCTTCCTACCGATACCCAAATTGGGCTTTTTGACTACGACTTGCACGCAACCTCTGATATGGTTGGAACGAAGAGACAGCTCTCGATACTTGCATATATGCCAACTGAAGTAGACGTGGTAATGGATAGCGAACCCGGCATCGAACCCTCGAATTCAGAATCCGCGTGGTTGGAAACATCACACCTATCGTGGTCTTATCACGCAGATTGATTCAGATGGAACTCTTGTCCTTGATGTGGGATACGGGACCGTTCGAGTTGATAGTGACGTACACGAGTTAGTTGACACGCCACTAACGGAAGGCCAGTTTTTGCGTGTCCAGACAAATCGCTCCGATCTTACTGGTATCAGTGACACTGCATAGAGATATTCTACTACGTCAGAATCTAGCAACTACAGCTGAATCTCACAACTTTAACCCAATACGTTCCAACATTGCGGAAAAGAACTCGGACTAGTCGCTTCTCTTGGCCAGTGGTTCAGTTGAGTGTCTTCGGTCGGACGTACCACCAAACTCACCCGTCACTTGCTTCGAGGTCGCTGACGGAAAGCGTGCCCTCAATGTATTCTTGTCCGCGGTCGGTGATGCGGTACGCGCCTTCCGATGCATCCTCGTGGCGTTCGAGGAGGTTGTGGTCGGTGAGGGTGCGACAGCGCTGGCCGACCCAGTCGCCCGAGAAGTGGACGTTGAGTTTGAGCGAGGCGGGTTTCATCCAGCCGCCGTAGCGTGCGAGTTCTTGGAGGATAACTTGGTCTGCCGGTTTCATCCAGTCGATTTTCCGGTACATGCGCTCTACCCGACCATCTCGCCGCCCCGCCATTAATCTATTCCATATCCTTCCGGTGAATCGCCTACCTACCCGTCTCTACCCTCTAACTTACGTGTCGAGACTCGGCTATCCACCCTATTCCGAGGTCTCGTTTCTCGACTCGGTAGACAGTGCTTCAGGTTCGCCGAGCAGAACGTATTAGTGACGCTACGTCTCTATACGCTAGATACATGGCTACAGTTAGCTGTATAGATAGTTCAACTAATGCAGTGCGAGCGGAGTGACTATCGAGGGTATGACAGGAAGTTATCCAGACGGCGAGGCGAGCGACAGAACGGAGTTACAGTGTCCGGCGTGTTTCACGACCGGACTCGACAGTATCGACCGTATCACCGGCCAGTACGACACGAGGCGCGAGGAGTACGTGTACGCGACACAGTGTCCGAACGACGATTGCGAGGTCGAGCGCGTGCCGCCCGAGGAGGTACGCCGTCAACTCTCATCGAGCGTCGGCGTCGGCGTTGGGTTCGACTTCGACCTTGCGGGTTTGGTCCGCGAGTTCAGTTTGCGGACGGCCGCGATGGTCGCGGCGGTCTGCCTGCTGGCCGTTGCGGCCGTACTCGCGTCCGGCGGCCTGTCGCTGTCGGTCAACCTCGGATTGGGTGGGACGGCGAGCGCGTCGGATGCACCCTACGAGAACCTCTCGACGGCCGACGCCAGCCTCACCGTCTCGAACGAGATGGGTAATTGGACGGTGTACGGCTACGGCGGCGCGTACGTCGTGACCGGCGACCTACACGGTACCGTCGTTTATCTCACTCCGGCGGGGAACGTGACGCGGACGCCGTATTTCTTCTCGTCGCGGGCGAACGCGCGAGACGCAGTATTGGCGTGGCGTGCGAAACACGAGACGGACCCGTCACAGTATCCGCGGCCGGACGCACCGAACAGTACGGCGCTCTATCAGTCGAGTAATTGGACGGCGTTCGAGTTCAACGGTAGCTACGTCGTCGCCGGACGAATCAACGACTCCTTGGTCTATCTGTATCCGAATGGGACGTATGCCGAGCGCCCGTACGTCTACGAGAACGGTTCGGATGCGCGGCGGGCGATAGTCAACTGGGAGGTTCACGCTGGCGAGTACGGCAACCAGCTTCCCGCGGTCGAGCCAGTGCCGCTTGAAGACGTGAAGTCGGACTTGCGGGAGTGGGACCCGGACGGTATCGACTGGCCGACCCAGACGCCCGCGTCGGGCGACTACGACTGGCAGTGGCCGAGCGACGAGTACGACCCGACCAACACCTCCGAGACGGCGACCACCGACGTGATTCGCGGGGCGGTCTACGACGACGCCGACCACGCGGTCGCGGGCGCAACCGTCTACTTGGAGCGTGCGGGGCGGACGGCGACGACCGGCGCGAACGGGACGTTCGAGTTCGGGAACGTCACGCCGGGGAACGACACGCTGTTCGTCGAGCCACCCGCCGGGAGTTCGCTGGCGGCGAGTCGGCCGGTGAACGTCACGGTGACAGAGGCGGGCGACCTCCGCGTGTGGGGAGTCCGGAGAACGTGGTGTTTTTCGAGACCGCGGACGGGACGGTCGCGGAGAACTCGCTCCGGTTGTTGACGCGGCCGAGTCAGCGTATCGAAATCACGGGCACCGGGTCGGCGCTGGCGTCCACGATACAGTTCGCCCAACCACTGAATGCTGAGAATACGTCGGTCTCGCTTACGGGGTTGTACACGGCGGGCGAGCAGACCAAGACTGTTTCGGGCCACAACACGGCCGAAACGGTCCCTATCGACGGGAATCGCGTACCCGACCGCCAACGTCTTCGACTCTCCGGACAGGTTGCGAGCGAGCGCGTGGCTACGTCGGGCACCTATACGGGGTCGGGGTCGGCTCCGACACTCCCGGTTCGAGGGAACATGCCGCCGCGGGACGTGCGCGTCGACCTCGCGGCGAACCTCTCAGAGAACCGCGTGACTGATAGTGAGACGCTGGGGTTGGATGCGCGGCCGACGCGGGCGGTGGTGTCGCAGTTGACTGACGGCGAGACCGGCGTGGTCGAGGTGCGGCGGAACGGCACCTACGAGGTCGCAGTCGAGTGGAAGATGCGCAACACCCAGTACGGCGGGATGCACGGCCGGTTCACGGTCTCGGCGTGCGACGAGTCGGGGTGTCGCCAGTTGACGACGGTCGAGCGACGGTTCGGTGGCGGCCGGTATCGGGCGTCGCGGTCGGGGACCTACCGGGCGACGGTCGCGTTGGACGCGGGCGAACGTCTCGAAATCGAGGTTGCCGAGAGTGGGTGGGGGAAGACGAAGATACCCGCGCAGGTCGTCACCACCTATCAGGGCGAGCGCACGCCGGCGACCGAGACGGTCACGGTCGGCGGGAACCTCCCGCCCGCGAACGCATCACTCACACTCACGGGGAACGACGGGGTGGAGACGCGGTACGGGACGCCGCGGGTGAACGTCCACGGCAACCCCGAAGACTACGGGTCAGTCTCGCGGGAGAAGACGCGGACGCTGTTCTACGCGCGTGAGTCGGGCTACTACACGTTGCGTCTGCCGTGGGTGGTGAAAGCGACGACCGCGACGACGTACGGCGACGAACACGGCGGGCGGGCGGACCTCGCGCTCCACGTCGGCGGCGAAACCGTGCTGTCGAAGACCGCCGAGACCGCGCCCGGCGGCCGCGACGTAGACTCCGGCACCTACCGCGAGCGGGTCTACTTGGACGCTGGTGAGACGGTTCGGGCGGAGATGGAGGCGGCGGACGCGGCGACGGTCCGGGTGTCGGGGACGGACGCGGGCGTCGTTACGACCGCGCCGACCGGCCGCGTCGAAGTCACCGTCAACGGCCGGACGTACCAGACCTCGGCGCTGGCACCCGGCGAATCCGAGACCCTCACTCTCTCGCTCCACAACGGCACGAACCAAATCGAGGTCGAGACGACGGGCGGGAAGCAGGTCGGGTTCGACCTCGCGTACACCGAACGCACCGGCACCCGGCGTCCCGTGGTCCGGGTGGGCGGTGAGACGGTGTGTTCGTTCACGGGCGTTCTCGACGGTACTCGGACCTGCGACGTGCCCCAGTCGTTGCTCGACGGGGAGTCGGCGGACTTCGAGATTACGACGGCGAGCGGGCCGGTCGCGTACGACGTGAGTTATCGGGCGCGGGCCGCGCCCACGAATGCGACGGTCACGGTCAACGGTGAGACCTATCGGTATCCGAGCGAGTTCGACGGTCGCGGACCGCTCACCGACGGGATGGTGTCGCGGAACGTGTCGGCGCTGGCGCTCGGCGCGAACACGGTCGAGGTTGCGACCCCCGAGGTCGATGGGTTGCGGCCGACCGTGACCGCGACGCTCCAGTACGCTGGCGAGGCCCGCCAGACTACCAAGCCCAGTGTTGTCGTCGAGTCGCCCGACGGCACCACCCATCGGAAGGCGGTGCCCGAGGCGGTGCTTGGACGGGACGGGACGCTGACCGGGACGTACGACGTGGTGGTTCCGGCGGAGTGGTTCGGTCGGGGCCGGAACGTGGTGCGTGTCGAGACGGCGGACGCGTCGCAGGTCCGGGCGGTCGTCCAGTCGTCGGGCCTCACCCGGCAGGTCCGAACGTTCAACACCACCGCCTAACACGCTCCCTCGAAGCCCGCCGGACCTTCTGCGTTTTTCGAGTCGTGTTCTCGTGCGTTTGGATGTCTGTGGGTATCCGTAAAGGCTATAAAGTTATTCTCGGAATGATACGAGTGTGGTTGTCGGAGGCGCAGTACAAGCGACCTCTTCTTTGCTCGGGCGTCGGGGATGGCCGCATCCTCGGACCGGGCGTGACGCACGAACCAGTCACAGTAACAGTGAGACATGATTCAGAGACACGCGTCGAGCGACGAGCATTCAGCAAGTGTATCGACAACGAACCGACTCCGACTCCGGCAGGTTGGCGTGGCCGCCGTGGTGGTTCTGGTCGTCGCGTCGCTGGTAGCGACGCCGGTGGCGGCGGACGGCGAGAAGGAGAAGAACCCGATGTGTGGGACGGTGATTAGTGGCGTGTTCAACTTCCTGATTCAGTTCAGTGTCTGGATTGGCGGCGCTGGCGGGTTCGCCACCGTCATGGTCACGAAGGCACTGGAGAGCCTGCCGTATCTCGGCCAAGAACAACGGAAACTGTTGAAGAACACGCGCGGACGGTCGATTCGCGCCGGACTCACCGTGTTCCTCGCCGGACCCGCATTCACCATCTTCGTGGACATGACCGGCGTCCCGATTGCTAGCTGCATCAAACTCGTCCCCTTCTAACCCCGGCCCTATGCATTCGGGCCGTATCCTATTGGTCGCTCTCGTACTTGTCGCATCAGTGACCGCCGTGGCGACTGGCGCGGTCGGCGGTGGGTTCGACCAGCCAGTTGGCAACGAGACGTACGGTCTCGGCAACAAGACGGCGGTGCTGTGGTCGCTCGACACCGATACCACGGCGTCGAACGTGAGCAACGACACGACGGTCTCGAACAGGACCGCGGCGGGGAACCAGTCGATGGTCGAGGCAATGGTGAACGCAACCGACTACACGTGGTCACAGTCACCCGACCTGCCGCGACAGTGGAATCGACGGGCGTGGGCGGCGCTGGCGCGGAACTTTTCGACGACTCGGAGTCGGTCGGTTGCGCCGTCGAACGCTAGTCGTGAGTCGGTGTCGGTCGCAGGGACCGGCGGCGTCCGGGACGCCCACGCGACGATAGCGCGCGTCCAGCCAGCGACCCACGTGTTCGTAGACGAGGCGACGCGGCGGACGATGCTCGCGCGCGACGGCCGCGTGTTCGGTCTCGTCGATTACCGCGTCGAGCCACCCACGGACGACACGGACGCGAGCGACGGCCGGACGGTCGAATGGACGGTCGCATCGCACGAAATCGCGGCAGTGTGCGTGTTGCAGGGAGTCGCAGAGTCACGGGCGTCCTGCGACCGGCCGGGGTCACGAATCGGCCGCACGGACGGGTCGCACGTCGTGAACGTGAGCTACGAGGCGCTCGGGTACGGCGGCCGGAACACGACGGTCGTTCTCGCCGCGCGCATCGACGTGGAGTACGTGAAGACGGTGCGCGAGCGCCACAGCGAGACCTACGAGGAGTGTCGAGAGGTGCGGACGCCCGCGGGGACGGTGACGAAATGCGACGAGGAGACGCAGACGTGGTGGACGGAGACGACTACCCGGCCGACCCAAGAGGTCGTCGTGACCGACAGCATGTCGGAAGTGTCGTTCTACCGCCTTCGGTCGGCGGTCCGGTACGCCCGCTACCCCGACGGCGACATGGGCGTCGTGGTGCAATCCTCGCATCGCTGGACGGGCGTGAACGTGTCGGGGCAGGGCGTGGTGCCGACGCGCTGGCGGTTCTACACCGCGCGAAACCCGGCATGGGACGAGTTCCAGACCGCAACCAGCGACGGCGTGGCCTACTGGGAGTCCGGGGTCCGGCCGGTCCGAACGTATGCGTTCCCCGCGGACGTACATCCGCGCGGCTACAGCGACACCGACACTGGGTCGGGGTCGGGTGTTGTGGTCGAGGCGGTCCTCGACGGTGAGACCGCGGGGAGTCCCGCCGCGGCGATCCCGGACGCGGTGGACGTGGACGTGGTTGCGGGCGAGTACGAGACGACGCGGACGCTCGCGGTGCGCGCCGACGAGTTCACGCCGACCGTCCGAGTTCGCGGGCTGGTCGGCGGCGTTGAGAGCGAGGTGGTGAACCTCTCGGCGACGACGGGTGTCCGGCGGGTACGGCGGTCGAACCTCTCGGCGGCGGTAGTCGAGAGTAACGCGACGCACGCGACGGTGCGGGTGGAGTTACGGGGGAACGCGACGGGGCGGCCGATAGACCTCCGGGACCGCGACGGCCACGTCGTAGTCGCGGGCCACCGGGTCAACACGAACGCGTCGGGTGTCGTGCTGGTGTCGGTCGAAAAAGCGCCGTCGGTCGGCGTCCGCTATCGACCCGCGCCGTGGTGGAGTGAGACGCCCGCGTTCACTGGAAGCCGGGTGCGCGTGCATCCCGGCAGTCGCTTCTTCTCGATACAGGTGCAGGCCGAGTTGTGGACGCGCATTCTCGGCTTTCTGACGCCCGTCGTCTTCGTATTGTACCTCGTCGACCAACTACCGGGCGCGCAGACGTGGCCGCCGTGGTCGCGCCGTCGGTAGACGCTCGGACACACCGAGAGTTCGACCGGGACGGCGAGGCGTCGGGACAGTCTCACCACGCGCCGCTAACCAACACCGCCGTTCCCCCAGTCACCACTGTTGGTTAGCCCGGATTCGCGTTCTGTCCGAGACCAACGGTGAGGGTGTGGCTGGCGTCCCGGTCGGCGTCGAGACGCTCACGCTCGTTCGGGGGACGGGAGTTTCACCGTGTTTCCCGTGGATAAGCCTGTGTTCGATGCGGCGTGCGAGGAGTTCGCTCGGTACGACGACCACCAGATTTCGTTCGTTGACCACACCAGTAGCGGTCTCGCCGACCGCCATGACATCGACCACATCTTCGCGTTCGACAGCGACTTCCGCACGTTCGATTTCACACTCGTCCCCGACGACGTAGACGCTCCCTGACCCATCTCGGCGACGACGGCGCGGCGTCGAGGTCGGTGGGGTCGGGGTCGCGGTCGGGAGTTCGGTCGCTAACCAACACAACAGTTCTCAGGTAGTGGTGTGTTGGTTAGTCGGGTAGACTGTTCTCTCCCGGCCTATCTCTCGCCCTCGTCATCCGAGGCCGAGTTTGGTCGAGACGCTGGCGGCGTTCCCCGCGCGCAGTCGTCACGCATCTATAACCCCAGACACGGTTCTACGATGCACTCCTGAGCGAACTCCAACCCTACTCGGGTTCGTCTGTAACATTCCTCGAATGGGCCGAGCAGGGCAACAGCGACCTTGCTTCAACCCTACTCGGGTTCGTCTGTAACGGCGACGTGGGGCGGCTACTGGCGGTTCACTACCTCGCTTCAACCCTACTCGGGTTCGTCTGTAACACGGAGCGAGTCGAGACAACTGGGCCGGGAGTCGGGCTTCAACCCTACTCGGGTTCGTCTGTAACTCCGGTCCAACACGCGATTGACCGCCGGTCGGTCTGTCGCTTCAACCCTACTCGGGTTCGTCTGTAACTCAGGCTGAGTCCTGCCAGCAGGACGACGGCGGCGCTTCAACCCTACTCGGGTTCGTCTGTAACGCGGCTGAGATGGGGAGTTTCGCCCGCGATGAGACAGAGCTTCAACCCTACTCGGGTTCGTCTGTAACGCGACGGTTCTGTGTCAGTAGCGTTTGAGAACACGGTGCTTCAACCCTACTCGGGTTCGTCTGTAACCGCGCTCAAGCCGAGAACTTTGCTGACGCGGTGACCCGGCTTCAACCCTACTCGGGTTCGTCTGTAACTTCTCCGGTTCGATTCCGGGGGCGGGCTTCGAGGTTAGCTTCAACCCTACTCGGGTTCGTCTGTAACGGTCGCTGTGGGGGACGAACTGGAGCGTCCCGTCGATCGTGAGCTTCAACCCTACTCGGGTTCGTCTGTAACCGGGCACATCCGGCCCCGACTGACTTCCCAAGTGCTGGCTTCAACCCTACTCGGGTTCGTCTGTAACCGCGCTCGTTAAGACTGTCTTCGCGGTCGGTTCGAGCGCTTCAACCCTACTCGGGTTCGTCTGTAACACGCCTTCTCACTGCCATCCTCCAGCGACCGGAACGGCTTCAACCCTACTCGGGTTCGTCTGTAACGGTCATCTCGCCGTCGGCGTCTCGGGCGTCTCGGTCGCTTCAACCCTACTCGGGTTCGTCTGTAACGCAACGACGGCGACGCCGACGACTACGTGACCAAAGAGGCTTCAACCCTACTCGGGTTCGTCTGTAACCATGGGTGTATCGCGGGGGAGAGGCCTTGTATCTGGCGTTCATCGACCGGTGTTTCAGTCGACCCTGCCGAGTCCGGGGTTGACCGGGGTCGATTACGCCGCGATACCACGGTCGAGAGCGCCTGAACACGACGATACCGAGTCACCGGGGGTGGGAGCGAGCGCCGTTAGCGACCGCGAGAGAAGGGGTCGACTGACTTTCCGAGCAACGGGGCGCTTCCGACCGCCGAACTCGGTTGTTCGTCGCCCCCTTCGTCTGTCGGACGAGACCGTCTTGGTTGTTGTTCGACGGTTACTCGGCCGGAAGCGACCGACGGGACGCTATCCGGGCCAACATCTCGGTCGTTTCTCGAACGTTACTCGACTCCACTGTCGGCCGAACAGGTGGTGTTAGCAGAATCAGGTTCGTCACTGCGGGCTAGACGACCACCGACGACCACTCTTCAAAACACACTCACGACTACCCATACCGCCTTGTACAAGTCCGCTGACCGTGTGTGCAAGTGTAGTTGTCGTGAGAGCGTGATTGCGGGAGGGCGCGGGGTGTCGCTGACACCCCGCCCGTGGTGGCTGTGCTAACACCACCTATGAGTTCGCTGTCGTGGTTAGTCGGCGGCGAGGATGTGGCCGTCTTCGGTGAGTTCCACCACGAGCAAGTGTTCGCCCTTCCGCGTCTTATCCTTCCGGACCGTCCGCGGCGACGTTTCGGCGAGACCGCGAATCTTCTCGAAGACGCGCTTAATTTCGCTGGACTTGAACGTGCGGTCGAAGTAGGCGTTCAGAAACGGTCGGACCTCGGGCGCGGTGTAGACGACGCGGTAGCCGTTGGCGTCGGAGACGACCCGGCCCCAGTCGTTGGCGTGCTGGAGGAGGGCGCGGGCGCGTTCGTGGACGGGATAGATACGGTCGGTCACGTCCTCGGGACCGTTCCGGACGAGGCGGACGAGACGGTCTTTCTCGATGAGGTCGGCGTCGGTGACTTCCACGTCGGCCGCTTCAGCAACCTCGTTGACGCGGTGTTTGAGTTGGGCGTCGGCGCGACTCCGCATCTGTTGTTCGTCAACCACCGTGTCGTGGAGGTCTTCGATGTCGTCGTGGATGGAGAGTTTTGCGTTCGCAATCTGTTGGGTGCGTTCTTTTCTGAGTTCTTCCTCGGCGTCCTTGCGCTCGCGGCGCTCGCGCTGGAGGTCGCCACGCAGTTGTTCGAGTTCGACCTGCTGGCTTTCGTAGTTCGCGCGGAGTTGTTCGACTTCTTGGCGGAGTTTCCGGACTTCGCGGGCGAGGTCGTGGTGGTCGAGCGCGTCGATTGGCTGGTCGGACCCGTCGGCGCTCACTGTCCGTCACCTCCTGCGCGGTGGGTCTGCCAGTCGTCGCGGTCCTCCGGGGCGTAGTCGGCGAGCGCGTCGAGGTACGCCTGTAGCTCTGTGGCGCTGTGGAAGGCGGTGACGTTCAGCACGTCGATGGGGTTCGCGCCGTCGCAGTGGTGAACGGTCCAGACGCCTTCGGTGGTGTGGGTGAGTTCGTAGTCGTGGTACTGAAGCGTGGTGCCGGGTTGGTACGCGCCGACGAAGAGGCGTTCGAGGTAGTACACGATGTCTTGCCGGTCGGCTTTCGTTTTCGTGGGCGCGATGGTGGTGTCGAGTGCTTGCGTGTCGGTACAGTCCGTGTCGTCGGTGTTGGTGTTGTCAGTCATTGGTTTCGAGAGTCTCTGGTTGGTTGTTAGACGGTGCAACCGCAGGGGTCGGCATGGTGGGCGTCCGGGCCGTCCGCCGACAGCGCCGTAATCGGCGTCCCGCATTTCGGACAGTGGCCGTCCGCGAGCGCCGAACACGCGGTAGTGCTACTCACACGCCACCACCCCACGCTCGCGCTCTCCGTCGCGGTCGGCGTTGGCGCTCGGGTTCGACGTATCTCGGTCCCGGCCGCGCTCGTGGTCGTCGTGGTCGTGGTCTCGGTCGTCGCTGTTGGCGTCGCGGATGCGGCGGCAGAACTGGCAGGGAGCGAACCCGCGTTCTTTCGCTTTCGCGCGGGTACACGTGTAGAAGTCGGCGTTCTGGTGGGCGGGACAGAGCGTGTTCTCGTCCGCGTCGGTCTCGTGGTAGGCGTACGCCCACGTCCGCGGCCGGTCACGCACGAGAACCGTCTCGTCGTCCGAGTAGGGGTCGTTCTCGATACGCCGGTCGCGCTCTTCCCGTGTCGGGTCTTGGAGGGAGTCGTCGGTCGGACAGTCGTGACTCCCGAGTTTCACCGTCGGCGTCCCACAGTCCGGACATACGTCGAACGTCTCGGGAATGGCGGTGTCGAGGTCCGGGCCGAACTCGTCGCGGGCGGTCACTACGCTTCGCCCCCTGTTGCTGGCGTATCGCCCAGTTCCGTCTGTTCACCACGGCTTCGCGTCTCGGTCCCGGTCCCGTTCTCGCTCGGGAAGGCGTTCGCGTCGGTGGCGAGTTCGACGCCCGCTTGTTCGGCGCGCGCCCGAACGTGCGCGTCGAGGATAGTGCGCGCCGCCTCGGTCGTCGCGTACTCGTTGGCGCGGCCGTCCTTCGCGCCCTTCGCTATCAAGTTCTGTTCGGCGAGTGTGTCGAGGTTCTGGTACAGACGGCCGTGATGCACTTCCTCGTAATACGTCGCTTCCAACCGGCGTTTCACCCGAAGGCCCCTCGGCGGGTCGCCGTCCCGTTCCAGCGCGCGAACGGCGAACAGTACGTCCCGTTGGAACCCGTGCAGGTCTACCAACGACGGGAGCGAGTCCGTCACCGTCCGGCACCTCCAGCGAACGGGTTGGTTGTGAATGCGATACGCGCCGCTATCCGTGCGGGAGATTCAAGTCCCCGCGTTCTGATTGCGTACATGGCTTCCGTAGCCTGATTACGGAGGCTCACGCGGACCCGATGACCCTGCATCGGGGTCCGCTTTCTCAGTGGACCCATCGAAGAGCGACGGGTCCGCGATTTGCTCCGTACTGTTCACTGAATATGGCACTACAATAAAACTTGCCCAAATATTGGGCTATAGTGGACTGATATTTGTTCTTTAAGTGACGTATTCGGTGCTGTTAATAATCTCGTCTTGCGAGTCTCGGTCAATGCGACGCCGCAGAGCATCGTGGATGACCGGAAGTGACGATAGAATCCTTGAGCTTCTGGCAGAGAGCGGTGTCGCTCTAAATAAGAAAGCCCTCGAAGTCAACTTTGAGCTTGAAGGCGAAGACATCTCCTACTCGACAATCAAGCGCCGACTCCCTATGCTCGAAGAGATAGGCCTTGTCGAACAAGTACGGCAGAAAGGGTCGTACTATCGAATTACGGAGAAAGGCCGTGCGTATCTAACTGGCGAGTTGGACGCAAGCGACCTTGAAGACGAGTAAGATGATAACTGACTCGCTGGTCAGGTTCCCACGTTCCGATTGCGTACATTGCTTCCATCGTCAGAGGTAATAAACCGAGATATGAGATTTACCAACAATGACGAGAGGGCCGGACTGGGAGAATAGCGCAACAAGGCCTACGCTAAGACTTCTTGCAGAACACGATTTAGCCCTCTCTGCGACAGGTATCTTCTATAACCTACAGCAGAAGTTGGAACGTCCCCCGTCTCAAGCAACTGTCACACGGGCGCTCAAAGGATTACGCGAAGTCGGTCTTGTCGCACAACCTCACGGGTCTCTCTATCAGATTACAGCGAAAGGCCGTGAGTATCTGGCTGGCGAGTTGGACGCGAGCGACTTAGAAACTGGAGGCGAGTAGATTCAGCGATGCGCTATCGGGCTGACTGGATGACACCGATGGACGAGCGAGTTTTAGAACTGCTCCAGTCGGCAGGTCTCGTCCTATCACCCTCAATTATCGCTTATAATCTTGGTTCAAGCCGAGAAGGAGTCTCTCGACGCCTACAAGAATTAACGAACCATGGTCTCGTTAATCGGGTCGAACGAGGCAAATACGAACTCTCCAAAGAAGGTGAGCAGTTCCTCGCTGGCGACCTCGACGCGAGCGAACTAGAAGACAAGTAGGACGAGTTCGGTCGAAGCCATGACGCGCGAGCGCGGTCGCAGAACAATTCTCGGTTATCTTCGTGGACCTTTTTAAAGTCTCTGTACAGCAGGGGTCCACGAACGACGCCGGTTCAACGAGCGCAAGAGCAAGCTTTATTGGGTCGTTCGCCGGATTTTCACCCCCGGTCGCAGTACCCAGAAAACCCACACCGGGATTGAAACAACGACGTCCGCCACGACCACAGCGTCCTGTGGACTCGTCGCAGTACCCAGAAAACCCACACCGGGATTGAAACCTTGAAAGGGAGCTTGCAGGGTTCATTGAAGTTTGTCGCAGTACCCAGAAAACCCACACCGGGATTGAAACGCTTACCGGCCTGTTCACAACTAATTTAGATGTCCGTGGTCGCAGTACCCAGAAAACCCACACCGGGATTGAAACGGTCACGTTTTGGTCGGCCGCGAGGGGAGTCGGAGCGTCGCAGTACCCAGAAAACCCACACCGGGATTGAAACACTGGCCCAGTCAGACTTCCAGAACGTGAAACAGGTCGCAGTACCCAGAAAACCCACACCGGGATTGAAACTCGGCGTGCGGGCCGCTTGTCGCCATGTCCGTAATGTCGCAGAACCCAGAAAACCCACACCGGGATTGAAACATGACCAAGGAGAATGGAAGAACCGACATTGAACTCCGTAACCAACGAACCCGATGGGGAAGTTGTTCGACAGGCGGCACACTCAGTCTGAACTGGCGACTCATCATGGCACCACCTGACGTAGTTGATTACATCGTCGTTCACGAACTCGCACATCTCACCGAACAACACCACGGCGAAGCCTTCTGGCAACAAGTTGCCGACCAAATCCCCAACTATCAAGAAAAATCCAACTGGCTCAACCAGAACAGCGCGAAGCTAATCTTCACCCAAGACGACCTGTAAAACACCAACCACCACTACCAGTACTCCCCCGAAAAAATCTGCTTCCGTTCTCTACCCTTTGCTTCCGTTGCTTGGGTGACTGTGGCTACTGATTTTGTCTATCTGTTCGATGTTGGGTTGGCATAACTATAGATTTGGTAGGTGTTGTTTGAGTTGTTCGAGACGTGTTTTTACACGTTTTTCCGCGTCTTATGATTTGTTCGACGTGTTGAACATTAATAAGATTAATAAGGGTTGGCCGTTGTGGATATGGTACGAGGATAACACTATGCCCGATTCAGAGTCCGTCGAACGAACGGACACACGGGAACTAAAAGAAATCATCAAAGAGTTCCTGAACCACTTAGATTTCGCCTACAACTACCGGCTACAGAAGCTCGTATACTACGGCGAAATCTGGTGTCTGCAAACCTACGGGCGGCGTCTCACCGACGCAACGTTCAAAGCACACCACTACGGAAGCTTCTCGGACGACATCGCCGACGCGCTCGAAGAGATGCGCAACGACGAGGAAGTCGAGTACGAGACCGTCGTCAAACCGGACGGTCCGACGTACGAATACTCACACCACGAGGACGGCGGCGAGTTATCCCCCGGCAAGAAAGAAATTATCGAACACATCCACAACGAGACGAACACGATGTCCACCGAGGACCTCGCGAAGTTCAGCAAACAAACGTGGCTCTATCAAAACACGGACGAGGCAGAATCGATGGACTTCGAGTACTACCGTGATGAAGTCGTTATCCCGCAGAGCGAACGCGAGCGCGTCGCGGAACGCGACGGTTGTCGTGCCGAGAGTGACGCCGACCTTCGGGAAGCACTAGCGAAGTAACCACTATCCAAGACATGAGTTGGAAAATCACACGCTATCAGGGATTCCTAAACGATATTCGAAGATGGCAACAGTCTGATTCGTCACTGGGGAAGAAATCATCACCCAGTGCGAGGCTATCGAAGACAACCCGATGAAGGGTGAACGGAAAATTGGCGGGCCAATCGCAGACTGTCGTGCTGTATACCTACGGAAACAGACGTACGCGATTATCTACGAAAACGTCCCGACAGCATACGACAAAGAGGACGTAGACGAAATCAAATTTCGAGGCGTCACCAAACACGACAACCAAGCCAACGCCCGGACCGGGAGCGACGACCCCAAGATAGCGATGAAACGGTTCGAACTGGCGATACCGGCGTCAGAATCCGCCCGCCTCCATTCAGCATTAAAAGACAGCAACGGTGTCTACGTGAACGACGACGCAGTGAAGTGGGATAACCCGACTGAACTCTACGGCCAGTTCGAACGACGCCACGAAGACAAATTCCGGTCAATAGCGTCCGAAGGCGAGATTCGAGACATCGAACGCCTTCCCCTCCGCGAAGTCCTCGAAAACCCGAGCAACTAATTCAACGCCTCACCCGCCTACGCGACCGCTATAATCCAAAAACGCTCTGGGAATTACCCACCCTCGCTTCCGTCGCTCGGCCGACTGTAGCTTTCGAGTTCGACGTTGGTCAACGCTAACCGTGTGGTTTGGGCGGCGACCTGCATGACGCCGAGGAAGGCGGTCGCCGTCACCTCGGTCGTACCGAGGGTGGGCGTGGAAACACCATCACCACTGCGACAGTCGCGGCAGTAGACTCTCGGACAGTTCCACGTATCGTGTCCGGCCTTCCGGTAGGCGTACACCGTCACACAGTCGCCGTCGTGTAGCTCGCGGCCGCAGTAGGCACAGACACCGCTCGCACCGTCGAGTCCGACCCGTACGCCGTTCAACACCTGTTCGACCGTTGCCTCGACGCGCACCACCTCACCGTCCGCGCCGTCCACGTCGCCGTCGGCGTCCGTGCCGGTCCGAGACGCCATCTAGCGACACCCCGCACAGACAACGCCTTCGCCACTGGTCGGGCCGCCACACTCCGGGCACTCAGCCTTACACACCGCCCACGGCGAACCGTTCCGCGCGGCTTCCTCGGCGCGCTCCATCCGCTCGCACTCCCGACAGACACGCTTCGGCGTCCGACACCCACACTTGCGACACCCCATCGTTACACCCCCTCCGAACAGGCCGCAACTAGTTGGCGAACGTTACGCTTTTCACAAACTGCGTTCGTAGCGTACATTGGCTTTCACCGTCCAACGGAAAGCCGTGGTTCGCGGGTGTTGGCGCACCCGTGACCGTTCTCCACAGAAGTAGAGAACGCTCGGTGAGCCTCGGCTTTCCTGTCTATCCGTAGACACGGATGTAACTTAAAACTACTGGAAGCAGTACGCAACTTATAGCGCCGCTACCGCCAGAAAACCACACTTTCAGACCACCATACCAGTACTTAAACGGGCGAACAACCGCGGGCGAGAACTAGCCTCCAGAGCGACCGGTGGGTAGCACACGCTACGACCGTCACCCACCCCTCTTCGCGGCCGGGAACGACGACACGTCGGTCGCTCCCCAACGCTGGCTGTTCCTCGTTCGTCCGTATTCGGTCGCCGCGGTTCCGCCCGTACGCCGTCTAAAGATGCTCGGGCGTTCGAGTCGCTAACCAACAACCCGACTCCCGGATAGCGACGTGTTGGTTAACGACGGTTCCGGCCGTATTCCGACCGAAACCGACGGGCGTCCCGGTCGGCGTCGAAGCAAGACACTCGGGGAGTCCGGCCGCTAACCAACACACCGGTTCTCGGATAACGATGTGTTGGTTAGTCGGGTTGGCTGAGACGACGCATGCTCGGACTCTTGCCGTCCAAGTCGGGGTCTCGGTCGATATACCCGAGGTTCGAACTCGTCGCCAGAAGCAACTCCGATTCACTCCCCGGTGGTTTCGTCGCTCGGGAAGGTGTCCGAGTTGGTGAGAAGTTCGACGTTCACTTGCTCGAAGGTGCGCGTCGAGGACCGTGCGCGTCCAGCTTCAACCCTACTCGGGTACGTCTGTAACCAACGTGAAGAAAGTCGGCGGGGCCGCTATCAGCGAGCTTCAACCCTACTCGGGTACGTCTGTAACGTTTCGGTCGTTCCTCGACGGCTACTCGGCCGGAAGCGACCGACGGGACGCTATCCGGCCAACATCTCGGTCGTTTCTCGACCGCTACTCGGCCCCGCCGTCGGCCGAACAGGTGGTGTTAGCAGAATCAGGTCCGCGTCTGTCCGCTAGACGACCACCGACGACCACACTTCCAACTACATCCACGACTACCCATACCGGCTTGTACAAGTCCGCTGACCGTGTGTGCAAGTGTGGTTGTCGTGAGAGCGGTGTTTCGAGGGACGGCGGGGTGTCGCTGACACCCCGCCCGCGGTGGTTGTGCTAACACCACCTATGAGTCGGGGAGCGTGGCTAGCCGTCGGCGGCGAGGATGCCGTCCTCTGCGGTGATTTCGACCGTCAGAACGTGTTCACCCTTCCGCGTTTTGTCCCTGCGGACGGTGCGGGGCGAGGTTTCGGCGAGGTCCCGGATTTTCTCGAAGATGCGCTTGATTTCGCTCGACTTGAACGTCCGGCCGAAGTACGCGTTCAAGAACGGTCGTGCGTCGGGGGCGGTGTAGACGACGCGGTAGCCGTTGGCGTCCGAGACGACCCGCCCCCAATCCTCGGCGTGTTCAAGTAGAGCTTGGGCGCGTTCGTGAACCGGATAGATACGGTCCGTCACGTCTTCCGGGCCGTTCCGGACGAGGCGGACGAGACGGTCTTTCTCGATGAGGTCGGCGTCGGTGACTTCCACGTCGGCCGCTTCAGCAACCTCGTTCACGCGATGCTTGAGTCGGGCGTCCGCACGGCTTCGCGTCTGTTGCTCCGAGACCACCGTGTCGTGGAGGTCTTCGATGTCGTCGTGGATGGAGAGTTTCGCGTTCGCAATCTGTTGGGTGCGTTCTTTTCTGAGTTCTTCCTCGGCGTCCTTCCGTTCACGGCGTTCGCGTTGCAGGTCGCCGCGAAGTTGTTCGAGTTCTGTTTCTTGCCCGTCAACCTTCGCGCGGAGTTGTTCGACTTCCTCGCGGAGTTGGCGGACTTCGCGGGCGAGTGCTTGCTGGTCGAGCGCGTCGATTGGCTGGTCGAACTCGTCGGCGCTCACTGTCCGTCACCTCCCGCACGGTGGGCGTACCAGTCGTCGCGGTCGTCGGGCGCGTAGTCGGCGAGCGCGTCGAGGTACGCCTGTAGTTCGGTGGCGCTCCGGAAGGCGTCGGGATTCAGCACGTCGATAGGGTTGGCGTCGTCGCGGTGTTGAACGCTCCACACGCCCTCCGTGGTGTGGGTGAGTTCGTAGTCGTAGTACTGGAGCGTGGTGCCGGGTGGGTACGCCCCGACGAACAAGCGTTCGAGGTAGTACACGATGTCTTGCTTGTCCGCTTTCGTCGCGGCGGGCGCGATGGTCGCGTCGAGTGCTTTGTTGGCGGTACTGTCAGTCGTGTCTTCGATGTTGTCGCTCATTGGTTTCGAGAGTCTGGTTGGTTGTTAGACGGTGCAACCGCAGGGGTCGGCGGTATGGGCGTCCGGGCCGGTCGCCGAGAGCGCGGTGATAGAGCGGCCGCATTCCGGACACCGGCCGTCCGCAAGCGCCGGGCGCGCGCTACTCACACGCAACCACCCCGCGCTCACGGTCGGCATCGTCGTCCCGGTCGTTGCGCTCTCGGTCAGAACTCTCGGCGTCGTCGTCCCGGTCGGAACTCTTTCCGTCCCGGTCGCGGTCGGCGTCGTCGCTGTTGGCGTCGCGGATGCGGCGGCAGAACTGGCACGGCGAGAACCCGCGTTCTTTCGCCTTCGAGCGCGGGCATTCGTAGAACTCGGAGTTCTGGTGGGCGGGACACAACGTTTGGCGGTCGTCACCGCGTTCGTGATAGGCGTAGGCCCACGGCCGCGGCCGGTCACGCACCAGCACGGTCTCGTCGTCCGAGTAGGGGTCGTTCTCGATACGCCGGTCGCGTTCCTCCCGCGTCGGGTCCTGCAAGGACTCGTCGGCCGGACAGTCGTGACTCCCCAATTTCACCGTCGGCGTGCCACAGTCCGGGCACACGTCGAACGTTTCCGGGATTGCGGTGTCGAGGTCCGGCCCGAACTCGTCGCGGGCGGTCACTACGCTTCGCCCTCCGTTGCCGGGGTGTCGCCCAGTTCCGTCTGTTCACCGCGGCTTCGCGTCTCGGTCTCGGTCTCGTCGCTCGGGAAGGCGTCGGGTTCGTTGTTGGCGAGTTCGACGCCCGCTTGCTCGGCGCGCGCCCGGACGTGCGCGTCGAGGATAGTGCGCGCCGCGTCGGTCGTCGCGTACTCGTTCGCGCGGCCATCCTTCGCGCCCTTCGAGATGAGGTTTTGGTCGGCGAGCGTGTCGAGGTTCTGGTACAGACGGCCGTGATGCACCTCCTCGTAATACGTCGCTTCCAACCGGCGTTTCACCCGAAGGCCCCTCGGCGGGTCGCCGCCGCGTTCCAGCGCGCGAACGGCGAACAGTACGTCCCGTTGGAACCCGTGCAGGTCCACCAGCGACGGCAGAGCCTCGGCCGTCACGCTTCGGCACCTCCAGCGAACGGGTTGGTTCTGAATGCGATACGCGCCGCTAACCGTGCGGGAGATTCAAGTCCCCGCGCTCTGATTGCGTACATGCTTCTGCTGTGATGGTGGAAGCGTTTCGCGGACCCGATGTCCCTACCATCGGTCCGCTTCCTTCCGCGACCGGATTCAGTAGCTGTAGGTCCGCGAGTTGCTTCCTAACCACGGATATACCGTAGCAAGGTAATAAATGTTGGCAGTATATGCTTTCAAAATAGCTGCATATGCCCTCAAAATGCTGAGTATCAGAGTAACTAAAACTCTGTTTGGTAATGCCGAGTATAAGATGCGCCCGCGTGTTTCGTGGATGACCGGAAACGACGATTCTATCTTGGAATATCTCCACGAACACGATGTAGCCCTTCCGCCGACGGGATTAGAAATTAACCTTGAGCGAGAAGGAATTGATGTGTCCTACTCGACAATTCTGCGACGGTTGAAGAAGCTACAGCAGAACGGACTTGTAGAGAAGGTACGTGACAAAGAAGGCTACTACGCCATCTCCGAGAAAGGTCGTGCGTATCTGGCTGGCGAACTCGACGCGACCGAACTAGAGGGCGAGAAGTAGAGCGACGTGTTTTCGCTTAGTAGAACGCCGATAAATCAGAAAAGAGTTAGTCTCCTAATAGTTCTAATAGCTGTTGGCCTTCGTCAGTGATGTGATACTCCGTCTTGTCTCGGCTATCATCTTCTATTGGCGTTGATTTGACCATTCCTGCGTCTTCTAAGTCATTAAGATGACGGTAGATGGTTGGTGTTGATACACCAACATCTTTGTGGAGTTGATAACCGTAGCTAGGTGCTTCTGCAAGCCGACGTAGGATTTCCATTTTCGTCTCGCCGATTAACGACACGGGATGATGTACCCATCTTTGCTATTTTTACTTTATAACGCAAAATTGCTATGTATAGCAAAAATGCTAGCTATCTCCTAACTCAGTCACTAACTCCTTCCAGTTTTGTTTGTTTTCCTCGCTCGCGCGCATCTTGTTTAGATACTCACCGACAGCTTCCACGAATTGCTTTCGTCCAGCATCCGTAATGAATTTCAGAAGGTTGAGTAACTCATCCGGATAGATGAGAATTAATTCGATAGGAGCGTTTTCAATCTCTTCTTGGGCTCTCTCTTTTTCGGTTTTATTCCGCCAACCGCTACCGACGACGTAGAGGTACTCTCCGAGTTCATTTTCACGGGCTTTCGTAATTGCATGTTGAATATCACTTCGCTCGCTATGTTTGTCTTTAACCTCTATCGCCCGTACAACGTCACCCCCACGCTTTATTTCTACGTCACCGGCCGCATTACTGAATTCGTCTGGAACATTTGGATGTTCTGCCTCAATAGTCCAATCTTCCCCATCTGTATGAGAATAGTACGCTTTCATCACGCCTGCTGTGATTGACGCAAGACGCTCTCCACCTCCAGATTTACGAATATATTTCTCTACCTGATTTCGGAGAGACTGGTACGGGACATCCGATGGTGAAACAAAATCAACGGTTTGAGATTAGTTCCTCTATTTCGGATAAGGTCTGGCGAAGAATATCTACCGGTTCAATTTCGCCGGATTCAGTCTTCTCTTGGAGTTGTTCCAGAAGCTCGTAGAGACGACTATGTGCCTTCTCGGACCGATGGGGATTCTCCATCGAGAAATTGGGGTACCGAGCAGGTTTATTCAGAAACGGTTCATTTGAACCACCAAGGCGCTCACCATGGTCTTTCTCCCATTCTACGAGTACGTCATGTCCGAGTGAACGAGCGTTGTATGCACCGGGATGGTCCCACTGTGCCTGCATTGCTCGGTAATGAATTCGAGGATTAACAGCCTTTGCAAGTATATTCGTCGTGAGAATATACTTATATGTGAGTTGGGAAGCGTTTAGAACCTCGCCGATTTTCTGCCGTACGAAACCATCTTCAACGTATGTGTTTTGGTCGTTGTTCAAAACGCGATTCCATTCCTGGTTTAGAAGTTCCTTGGCTTCGCTATTGTCAACGCTTTCCGCCAATGTAGACACCGAGAAAAGAGTCTAAGAGTCAGGTAAAAAGCTATATAAGCGAAAAACCGAATGTATAGGAAAAATCCTAGTGGGGTTATGAGTTACTCGTCAGTAGCATCCACAAGAGTTTGTTGCTGATTATCAATTTCATCGACATCCACGCCGGGTTCAACATTTCGATTTGGCGGTTCGTAATTCAACCAGAGCGATTCCTGTCGCTCATCCTTGGTCGTGTGCATCGTTTTCGACTCCGCGTCTACTCGGTTCCACCCGTAATCCTCAAAAATTTCTTCGTAGAGGTCACAACAGTACCCTGAGACCGCGACTTTACCTTCACAATTCCGAAGAGTCTCAGCGAGTTCACGATGGTCTTCGTCTGTCATCTCGTGACCATAGCTGTTTGTATCGCCACGTACTTCATGAGGGTAAGGAGGGTCACAGTAGAACAAAGCGTCTTCATCCTCATGCCGTTCAATTACTTCAACTGCGTCCTTGTTCTCTATTTGAACACGTCGTAAACGGTCTGCTACGTCGTACAATTGTTCAAGACGGCCATGGTATCGGCTAACCGCCCCCGACATGTTTCGTCGTGATGTGGACTTACAGTATGCCCATCGTCCGGGGGTCGCTTCTTGTGCAAGACCACTTCGTGTTTGTCCCGCTCGGACAAAAAACAGGCGAGCCCGTTCAAGCTCGCTCAAATCATCGTTTTGCTTTTTTTCGACCGCTTCAGCGAGTTCTTCTCTGGAAAATGGTGTAAGTGAGATTTTCTCCAGCAGTTCGTCCCGATTCTCTCGCAGAACTTTAAAGAAATTGACAACATCTCCATCAATGTCGTTATATGTTTCCACAGGACTGGGGTCACGATTCAACAGAACCGCGGCACTTCCACCAAATGGTTCGATGTACTGGTGTGTTTGAGGGAGCTGTGGTAGAATGAAATCTAAGTGTGAGTATTTACCGCCGTACCAGCGAATTGGAAGCATCTTGCCCATCTGTAAGCTTACATCGCTCCTAATGCCGTATAAGGATTATCTTCACTTGCCAACTATCCACCGAGCTTTGATTAAATGAATAAAATAATAATAGTAGGTAAAAATTACCTCCGGAAGTAGTTATCCTTCGCTTCCGTCGCTTGGGTGACTGTAGCTCTGCACCTCTACGTCCGTTAACGCTAACCGTGTGGTTTGTGCGGCGGCGACCTGCATGATGCCGAGGAAGGCGGTGGCGAGAATCTCGGTGGTGCCGAGGGTGGGCGTCGGTACGCCGTCGTCGCTGTTCCGACAGCTGCGACAGTACACTCTGGGGCAGTTCCAGTGGTGGTGTCCGGCTTTCCGGTAGGCGTAGACGGTTATACAGTCGCCGTCGTGCAGCTGTCGTCCGCAGTAGGCGCAGGTTGTGGTTGCGCCGGGAAGTCCGACCTGCAAGCCGTTCAAGACTTGTTCGACGGCCGCCTCGACGCGCACCACCTCACTGTCGGTCTCGGTCTCGGCGTCGGTCTCGTGCGTGTTCGACGCCATCTAGCGACACCCCGCGCAGACGACGCCTTCGCCACTGGTTGGGCCGCCACACTCGGGACAGTCGGCGGGGAATAGCTCTCGGTCGGACTCTCGGCGCGCGGCCTCTTCCGCGCGCTCCATGAGTTCACAGTCTCGACAGAGACGGTTCGGCGTGCGACAACCACACTTGCGACACCCCATCCTTACACCCTCCGTCCGGGCCGCACTTGCTTTACGAGCGTTACACTTTTCACAGACTGCGTTCGTAGCGTACATTGGCTTTCACACCTGATTCAGGAAGCCGTGGTTCGCGGGTGCTGGAACACCCGTGACCGTTCTCCACAAAAGTAGAGAACGCCCGATGAGCCTCGGCTTTCCTATCTATTCGTAGACACGGATGTAACTTAAAACTACTGGAAGCAATACGCAAGCTATAGCGCCGCTACCCCTAGAAAACCGGACTTTCAGACCACCGCAATAGTACTTAAACCGGCGGACAACCGGGGGCGAGACACACCGCCGCCGAGCAACCAGTGGTTAGCACAACTTGCTACCGTCGCCGACCCCTCTTCGCGGCCGGGAGCGACGACACGACGGCCGCTAACCAACGATAGCCGTCGCTCGTTCGCTCGCGTTGGCTAGCCACGATTCCACCTGTACGTTTGGGGCGCTCGGGCGTTCGAGTCGCTAACCAACAACCCGACTCCCGGATAGCGACGTGTTGGTTAACTACGGGTCCGGCCGTATTCCGACCGAAACCGACGGGCGTCCCGGTCGGCGTCGAAGCAAGACGTTCGGGGAGTCCGGCCGCTAACCAACAATCCAGTTCTCGGATAACGATGTGTTGGTTAGCCGGGTTGACCTGTCTGTCCCGCCCTCGGAATCGTGTCCGATATACCCGAGGTCCGAACGCATCGCCAGAAGCGACTCTGCCTCATCTCCGGCCGTCCGGTCGCTCGGGAATACGTCCGCGTTAGTGGCGAGTTCGACGCTTACTTGCCCGAGCGTACGCGCCGAAGACCGTCCGTGCCGCGTCCGAGCCTCCACCCTACTCGGGTACGTCTGGAACCCGACCGTCTCGACGCGATAGCCGCCGACATTGAAGCCGCCGTCGAAGACTTCTACGGCGTTAACCGGGATTGAGACTACATCGTAGTCCGTTCCTCCGGAATCGGTACCTATTGACAAATTCCAGAATCGTACCATTAAAAGTATTACAATCGACCGACACACTCCACCTGCAATGAAAGAGAAACTCACCACCCTCGGACGCAACCACCCGAAAGCACTCGGCGCAGTCTTTACCGCGACCCTCCTGACCCATCGCCTTTTCGAATATGGTATCACACCAACTGGAGACGGTCATCCCGGACCCTAACGTAGGTCTGACGCGGCAACCTCATTACTCCAGTATCGCTCATCGTTGAAATCGATGGGTATCAGGTCACTCTCTAGTATCTTGTCCAATTCAGACGCGTTTAGGTCTAAGGTAGCTAGTTGACCACCGACGAGGTAACGGGTGTCCGAATCGAGATACAGACTAAACGCAGTGCCAAGGCCGTGAGTCGGTGACGGGAACCCCTCTACTTCAGTCCGCCATGTTTCCTTGTCAGGGCAAGAAATTCTGAGGTAGAGCGGATTTCCGCTTTTGCAGTGGCAGAGTGAGAGGCCGCCGTTGCCGACGGTCATCCAGCGGGTTCCGGCGAGGAGTTGTTTGCGGAGGACGTGGACGCTGGTGCGGAGGGTGTGGCCTGCGGCGAGCAGGCGGGCGAAGTGGAGGCCTGCACGGGTGGCTATTGAGTCGGCGATGTCCGAGAGGGTGATGATGCCGCCGAGACTTCCCGCTTCGACGAGTCCCATGCCTTGCTCGTGGGAGTCACACGCGTTCAACAGGAATGCTTTGACGTTCACGTCCACGAGCGTCGTGGTGTCGAGGTGGCCGTCGGGACAGACGATACCGTCGTCGTCAACGTGGCCGATATAGTGGAGGAAATCCGCCGGGTCCGCGAGCAACTCGCGGAACTCCGCGACCGAGAGTTCCGTGTGCATCGAGATGTCGAACCGGTGGTGTTCGTTCAACTGGTAGTACTCCGAAACGACCTGTTCGTCCTGCATTGCGGTGTCGTTGCAGACGACGTGAATCCGTATCGGCGACTCGTCGGGGTCCACGTCGAGACTCCGGCGGAGCGACTCGACGGTGAGTTTGTTCGCGCCGACCGGCGGCCGGTCGCCCACCCACGCATGCCCAATCGTCTCGAACGGGACTGGCTCTGGTGTGACGAACTCGGTGGTGACTGGTTCGTCGTTCTTTGCGCCGAGGAAGTCCGTAATCACCTCCGGCGTCTCTTTCACCGACTTCGGGTCGGGGTTGGGCGTCGTCCGCACGACCGCTAAATCGTTGGCGACGAACGGAATCGCGTCGAGACTCTCCACCGTCGGGTCCACGTCCACCGTCAGCGGCCAGTCGGGAATTACGTCCGCGACCGTCTCGAACGACACGCCGAGGTACGCCGAGAGGCGGTCGGCGAGCGGCCGGTCGTAGAGCGCGGTGAACTCAAGGTCTACCTCGGATTCGACTAGCTGTCGCTCGTGGAGGTCGACCTGATAGTAGCCTTCGGTTCGCGTCACGCAATCCAGCAGGAACGTCTGTCGGAGGACGCGGCCGACCGTCTGCTCGAACCCTTCCGGCCCGTCAAGGCTGTACGCGAAGCCGTCGTCGGTGGCGAGTCGCGGCCGGTCGCCGGGGACGACTTCCGCGCCGAGGTAGTAGGCGAGCGACGACACGGGATAGACGTACTCGTACTCCGGTGGGACTTCGATACGGACGCCAGTATCCGGACGGTTGATGCCGTCGGGCGCGTCGAACTCGTCGCCGACTTCTATCAGTGGTGGATGCCCGCGGAGGGTCGGGAACGACCGTTCCGGACTCGTCGTTTTGAGCGCCGACCCGAGAAGCGACACCGCCCGCATCGCGCCCTCCGGATTCGGCGTCGTCGTAATCGTGCCTGCGGGCCGGTCGTGGAGCGACCGCACGCCCACCCGGACCACCGTCTCCCCATCGAAGTCGAGGCGGACGACATCGCCGTCGCGGTGAATCGTCACGGGCTGGTTGACTCGGAGGTAGAGTTTCGTCGGCGCGATATTCACTTCGAGCGTCCGCGGCCCGTCCGTCTGAAGCTGGCCGTCTGACGGGTCGAACGCGTCTGCAAGTCCATCGTCGGTGTGGAGAAAGATACTCGTCAACTCGGGAATCTGGAGCGCGGTCGTTACGAGTTCGACCGCGGTTTCAACTGGGAATCGGAAGTGGTCGCACGCCACCGTGTCCGGGGCGACCGGCGTGGCTGTCTCGACTTCGAAGTAGGCGTTCTCTATCGGGTCGAAAATCCGGATACCACGGCCGTCGTCGCGTAGTGTGACGGTCGGTTCCATGCTTACACCGGAATCCAGTCCGTGGTGATGTCGTCGGCGGGCAGATGCCAGCGCTGTTCGACCTGCTCCGGCTGTGACCGTAATTCGACACGCGCATCGAACAACTCTCCGTCGAGCAAGTACGCGGCACGCTCAGGGTCATCGCGGAACTGACAGTACAGCGTCCCATTCACCAGACTCACACACTGCGAGGCCGTCCGCACGAACCGCCGAACCGACTCTGACCCAACATCGGTCCCCAATTGGTCCAACGCCGTCACTCCGACCCGCAGGTCGTTCGCGGCGAGGTCGTACTCGTCACCTAACTCGTTGACCGCGGCCAATATGTCGTCGCTCACGACTCCAAGCCCGTCCGCCATCCCCGGTTCGGCGGTCGCCGCTCGACGCGCCTGCTCGCCGCTTACGAGTCGAACGCTCTCCATGTCGGCCGTCACCCCGTCGGGGAGGACACGGCCGGGGTTCCGGGGTTCGTGGGGTGTGACGAGAACCTGTTTCCGGTCGGGACCTCCGAACGACAACGCCAGTTGCTCGCCGAACCCATCTTCGTCCACGGTCCCCGTCACGAGGATACTACACCCCGTCTGTTTCAACTCCGCGAGTCGCTGTGCGAACACTCGCACTGTCTCCCGTCCGCTCCCCCGAAACAAACGCGAGACATCTCCAATCATTCTCATACCAGCCATTTCATCGTACACACATTAATTCTATCCGCTTCACCCGCGAGAGAACCCCCCGTTCCAGTTTCCGCAATCCCCCGCCAACATATCGGTCTGAAGAACCGCAGGGATGCCGGAGCCAACACCGAGAGACGGTTTGTCGTCGGAATGACCGCCGCTTAGTCCGTGAATTGCTATCAGTAACCGAGCAACCGAGTAACAGTCTTTCAGTATTTAACTACCTGCTATAACAGGTCTCATTCGTCTCTGTTATTTCAATCTTCCATTCAGTATCAGATTTTATAATACGCAATAGACACTTTAGATGCTAGTTTCTACTGCACTGCAATGAACGCTCGGAGCCAGCAGATTCTCGCCGTCGCCTTCTCCATCCTTATCGTCACGGCGACGGTCACGCCCGCCACCGCCGCCCTTGACTCGCCACCCTCCCAGTCCGACGCCGACCTCCCCTCACTCTCGTCGCTCGCCACCACCATCGCAGGCCACGAACTCTTCCCCGACACCCCCGGCAACGGCAACGGAAACGGACCGGGGAACGGCAAGGGGAACGGACCGTCGAAGACCACGACCACGACCGCGACCACGACGACGGCCGGGAATGAGACGACCACGCCCGGCCAAAGCCCACCGGAAAACCCCGGACAGGGACCGCCAAAGAACAAAACGCAGGGACCGCCCGAAAACCCCGGACAGGGACCGCCGGAGAACAAGACGCAAGGCCCACCGGAGAATCCCGGACAGGGACCACCCGAGAACCCCGGTCAGGGACCGCCACCGCACGCGGGGCCGCCGTCGTGGGTGCCGAACAAGGGCGGGAACTCGAACACGGACAAACGCGGCCCGCCAGAATGGGCGAAGAACGGCCAAGCCCCGCCACCAGTCTCGAACCGCTCGGCGCTCGCCAACCGGAGCGAACCACTGGCGAACGCGACTTTCAACGTCTCTATCCGCGAGAATGCGTCGGCCGCCGACTACCGGCTCGCCGCCATCGACGCCCTCCAGACTACCGAGTTCGACGCGCCCGGTAGCTCCGCCGACGACCACCGCAGACAAGCCCTCCGCGAACTCAACGAATCACTCGATTACGTTCTCGACGCCAACCGCACCACCTCCGCGGAACTCTTCGAGCGCGACAAAGAAGCGAGTACACCCCCGCAGTTCGCGCCGAGCGTCACGAAACTACTGGTGCGGTCGGACGAGCGATTAGCTCATACGGCTATCGCGGACGCCGACCGTCTCGCCACGACTCTGAACGACCGGAACGTCTCGTTCGACCAGCAAGCCGTCGCAGAGAACATCTCCGGGGCGCGCCGAGCAGTCGAGCGCGCCGAGCGGTTCCGGGCGCGCGGCCAACAGCATACCGCCATCAGCCAGTACCGAGTCGCGTGGATTCACGCCCAGCAAGCCCTCGACGTACTCGACCTCGCCGCCACCCCGAACGTCACCATCACCACCCGCGAGGACATGCCCCACGAGGAGAACGTCACCTACGCGGTTCGCGGCCGCGTCTTCGACGTTCGAGGCCACGAACTCGCGTTGTCGCTGTCGTTGAACGGGGCGAACCGGACGCTCGACCTCGCCGTGAATACGACGCCGGGCGCGGTCGGCACCTTCGAGACGAACGTGACGCTTTCGCGGCAGGTCAACCGGATTACGGTGTCGGCGACCGACCCGAACCGGCGATGGTCGCCCGACTACGGCGGCGAGAACGCGACCGTCGGCCGGGACGTGCTTCGACTCGACGGCGATGGGTTGCCGGACTTCTACGAGTTGAACGTGACGGGAACCGACCCCTTGGGGCCGGACAGCAACGCTTCGCGGACTTCGTTCAACGAGTCGGGCAACAACATCACGGACGGGGCGGAGGACTTCGACAACGACGGGGAGACCGCCGCGCAAGCCTACTGGTTCGACCTCGACCCGCTGGACAACGACACCGACGGCGACCGCCTACAGGACGGCTTCGAACTCCAGTTCCAAGCGCTCGACCCGCTGGACACCGACTCCGACAACGACACGGTTCGGGACCCCGCCGAGGACCTCGACAACGACTCGCTGTCGAACCGCCGCGAGCAGACAGCAGGTACGAATCCGGTCGAAAACGACACCGACGGCGACACGTTGAACGACTCGGCGGAACTCGCCAACGAGACCGACCCCTTGTCGCCCGACACCGACAGCGACGGTCTGCGTGACCCCGACGAGTACGAAGTCGGCACCGACCCGACCGACCCCGACACCGACGGTGACGGCGTGCTGGACAGCGACGAGACGTTTGCGACCGAGACCACCGACGAAGAGACCGGCGTCACCGTCAACGTCACCGGCGAAGGCAACGTCGCGGGCGCGGTGTCGGTGAACACGAGTTCGCGGACGATTCTGGAGACCGCGAGCGTGCGGAACGCCAGCGCGTCGAGGGCCTACGACTTCGAGGCGGAGGCGAACTTCTCGACGGCGACCATCTCGTTGCCGTACAACGACTCGCGGGTCAGCGCCGAGAACGAGACGACGCTCGGCGCGTATCGGTACAACGAGACGCTCCAGACGTTCGTCGCCGTCACCAACTCGACGGTAGACACCCGCAACGACACGGTGACCGCCGAGACGCCGCACTTCTCGACGTACACGGTGCTGTCAACTGAGACGTGGGAATCGCGGTTCGACCGCGCGCTCCCGGACAAGTGGTCGAACACGGACAACTTCAGCACCCTCGACGGCTGGGAAGAGGACGGCAACGTCTCGACGGCGACGGTCGACCGCGCCGGAGTCGCCACGAGCGACGCCGCCAGCGAGGAGTCGGCGGCGGTAGTCGGGTCGCTCACGCGCGAGCAGACCGAGCGCAACTGGTCGAAGCCGTCTGAGACCGAGAGCGAGACGACTACGACATCGGAGGGGTCCGAAACGACGACCACAGTGACGGCGACGACGACGGAAACGGTGTCAGGTTACGAATACTGCGAGCAGTCCGGGCCGGAGAGCAACTGGGGATGTGAGCCGACCGAGGAACCCTCGGAGACGACCGAAGAGGAAGTGTCGAACCCGGACCCGAAGGTCGACTCGGACGGCGACGGAACGTACGACCGCTACGACGACTGTCCGGCGACGCCGGGTGAGAACAACGGGTGTCCCCAGCATAGCGACAACGACGGTATCAAAGATTACAACGACGAGTGCGACAACAAGGAGGGGTACGGCGACGGGTGCCCGACCCACAGCGACGCCGACGAGGTGTCGGACTTCCACGACGAGTGTCCGAACACGCCGGGAGTCCGCGAGAACGGGTGTGCGAAAAACACCGACGGCGACGACTACAACGACTTTTTCGACGACTGTCCGGACGAACCGGGGACGCTCTCGAACGGCTGTCCCACCGACGACGACGGCGACAACACCCGCAACTACTACGACGACTGCCCCCAGTTCCCCGGCTGGAAACCCAACGGTTGCCCGCGAGAGTCGAGTTTAGAACGCACCGTCACCTTACGCGACGCCGAAACCGTCACGCTCGGCGTGGTGGCGAAAGCCAACGCCATCAGCTATCGGTCAGTGGCCGAACTCGTGGTCATCGGGCCGGACGGCGAACGCACTCGGGTCTACGGCGAGGACAACACGTACGCGAGTACCGAGAGCGTCCGCGAATCCCAACTCGGCGCGGAGGCTGTCCTCCCCGGCGGCGGGGGTGACGCTCACGGGGATTTCGAGGCGGTCGAACACGACCTCTCGGAGTACGCGGGCGAGCAAGTCACCATCAAAATCGAGACGGTCGGCCGCGCCACGTTCGAGATTGACGCGCTGAAACTCGGCTACGACACCGACGGCGACACGTTGTACGACGCGGTCGAACGCGGGACGTGTGGCCTGCGGGACGGCCGGGGGCAGTGTCAGACACCGACCCGCGGCTGGCGGACACCGACGGCGACGGGTTGAGCGACAGCTACGAGGTGGGCGAGCGCCAGCAGGTTCACGGTCGGGTGTACAACCGCCTGCGGAGCAACCCGACGGTCCGGGACACCGACCACGACGGCCTCTCGGACGCCCAAGAGCTACGTGGGTTCGACACCGCGGTCACCCGGAGTCCGGACGCCTCCCGGAAGTATCTCAACGGCGAGTCGCCCTCGGACAAAGCCGAACATCTCACGACGGAGTGGACCAACAGCAACCCCTTCGCGTACGACTCGGACAACGACGGCCTCTCGGACCGCGAAGAGTGGCTTCACAAGACCGACCCGAACAATCCCGACAGCGACGGCGACGGCCTGCTTGACGGCCGCGAACGCGCGGTCGGCGAAGACCCGACACTCTACGACTATCGGCCGCCGGACATCCGTCTGGCCAGATACGGCTATCTCGCCAACTACAGCGAGATGGAAATCGAGTACATCCTCGAGTACCTCCTGTTCGACCCCAGCGGCGTCGAACACACCGCCGTCGAGAAGAACGGGAAGACGCGCTACCGGGCGTCGCCGAACGCGGTGTTCAGTCGCCACGACGGGTCGTTCTCGGTGTCGGGCGTGAGCGCCGTCGCGGACGAACTCGCGGGCGCGACCGTCGAAGTCACCGCGACCGACAGCCACGGCAACCGGAAGAAAACGGTCGGCATCCGGAAAGCCAACGCTGTGGGGCGTCTCGCCGGGAAACTCGACGCGGACACGATGTACGCGACGGGGGCCGCCGAGAAACTTGGGGCGCTCTCTGGCTTTTCGGCGGGGATGGGCGGCACCATCAAGTCGCTCCTCGGGTTGGTCAACGACCCGCTCGGATTCGTCAAAGGACTGACCGGCCTCATCGACCTACTCGACGAGTCGGGCCTGCTCGGGATGTTCCTCGACGCGATGGTGTCGAGCCTCCAAGACAAACAGAAGACGAACAACCCCTACGCAGAGGGGTCGGCGCTCTACGACGAGTACCGTAATAGCTGGTATGCGGGCTACACCGTCGCGTTCATCACGAAAGCGATTGCAGGCGCACAAGCCACGAAAGTCATCAAGAGTTCGACGTACGCCCAGAAGGTCTCGAACTTCGCCAAATCCACGCGCGCAGGCAAGGCCGCGATGCGAGTGAAAGCACCCTACGACCGCGGAAAAGCGCGGGTGGCGACCGGGTTGGCGCGAGCGACCGAGCGAGCGTCGGGACCGCTACTCCGGCGGGCGAAGTCGGCGGGTGCGGCCTATCGACTCTGGCGGTTGCAACGCGAAGGCGAGGTGGACACGAGCGACCTGTCAGACATTGAGCGCGACCGGGTCGTGCGGTACCTCGCGCGCCATGGCGCGGACGGGGCTGAGGACCTCCGACGGATGGACGACGCGGACTTCGAGGCGTTGTTCGGCCGACTGTGCGGCAGTGGTCTCGGGACACAGCGATTCGCTGGCGGAGGGTGTACGGAGCTATCCGACCGCAAGCAACGAGCGTACAGCGATGCAGTCACGGAGACGGACGTGGACCCGAGCGAGTTCGGCGCACGGTTAGACACGACCGACGTGAAAGACGCCAACGCCCGGCTAGCCTTCGCGCAGACGAGTCGCTACGGTGTCCGGATGGCCAGCGACCTCGACGACGAAGCACTCAACCAGTTCGTTAAGCTGGATACCGAGTCTCAGCGGTTGCTCGTTCAAGCGTGGCGGTCGGAGAGTATGGATGTGTCAACCGCCGACGTAGACTATGTTCTTAAGCGCATGGGGTCGCTGGACTACTATGGAGAGAGAAATCTAGTCCAATTAGTTGCTACGACGGGCGGCGACGGTATTTCGTTACTCCGTGGCTTCGACGATGCGTCTGAAGTACAGGAGTTCTTGACGTTCACCGTTGACAAGAGTGGCTACGATGTTCCAAGCGACTTAGAAGACGACGTTCGGAATTCACTTGCAACGTCGTATGGGTACAACCACATCAGCGCGGAGTACACTGGCCGAGTCACTGACGATATAAGAGTCTTAGATGGCGATGAGCGAATCGAAGGTGTTCCTGAAGTCCTGTACGGTGATCCTAATGGCATCACGAATCTACCGGCTACACCGACATTAGCTTACAATCGGATTAAAGGTAGTACGTACGAACTACGGTTCGCCCGCAACAAATTGCGTCCTAAGCTTGATTCAGGAGACACCCTCAGGTTAGATTATACGCCAGACCTTGACTTTAGTCGTCTTAGCGATGCGCAACTTGAGGACATCGCAAAGAAGGTCTATGGAAGCAAGAACGATGTCGAAGAGGTTCGAGACGATCTCGGACTGGACTCATCGAATAATAAAGACCCTGAGTTCGATGGTTTCAAAATCGATAGCGATGGCGGTGATGTCTACTACGAGGCAAAGAATGTAAAAACATTACGGGAAGAAGAACTCAAAAAGAAAGCAACGTTTATGTTTGCACTTGACAAGCTCAGCAGTGATGTTGACGACGTACGGATGGTGCTATACTCCGGAAATGAGGAAGCAACTCAACAGATAGCCACGAAGATTGACAAGGATTGGTTTACTGTTAGAACATACACTGTCCAACTACGACCATCCTCGGATCGGAATTCAGCGTTAAGCGCGGCGGTTGTCGAACCAAAAGAAATATCAAACGAACTCAAAGAACCAGTTACAATATGACGGAGTTTCATTTGCTCGCTGGATTTCTCTGCGAAGAAACTAATCCTGTCGAGTCAATCTCACAGGTTCAGAACTATCTTGACGAAGACTCCTCTAACGACCTTACATATGTTTCAGAAAGGGAAGACAAGCTTAGGCTAAAATCCAATTCAATCCACACCTATCTCTCGCCCGAGAAAATGTCCCATGTATTCCCGTACAACAAACAAATTTTATCGATGGGAATCGGTTTAGATGAACTTCGTCGGGATGACGGCGACAAGAGGTTGGCCTCGTTTCTCGAATTTGTGACGCTCATCTATCACGCGACCGATCCGCTGTACGGTTTCGGGATGCTCTCGTATCGACTTGAAGCAATTGATGTTGAAGTTCCGCCACCGATTAGCGACAAGAAGTTGGCCGAGAACCGGATTAACCATCCGACGTGGCTAATGTTGTTCCCGCCAGAGATGGTAGAGGCGTACGGCCGTGAGTGGTTGAAGAGCTTGCCCGCCGCTCGTATTGACTCGCTTGATGACGGTGGCTTGCTGGTTATTACTACAATGGAGGTTACTGACGCGGATGCCGTCTACGAAGCGATGCAGAACATCGAACAGGCGTTCGATGAGATTCAGTAACAGACGGGTCGATTACTATCCTCCAATAATTATCCGTCACTCGCTTCGAGGTCGCTGACAGAAAGCGCCCCCTCAATGTATTCTTGTCCGCGGTCGGTGATGCGATACGCGCCTTCCGATGCATCCTCGTGGCGTTCGAGGAGGCCGTGGTCGGTGAGGGTGCGACAGCGCTGGCCGACCCAATCGCCCGAGAAGTGGACGTTGAGTTTGAGCGACGCGGGTTTCATCCAGCCGCCGTAGCGTGCGAGTTCTTGGAGGATAACTTGGTCTGCCGGTTTCATCCAGTCGATTTTCCGGTACATGCGCTCTACCCGACCATCTCGCCGCCCCGCCATTAATCTATTCCATATCTCCCCGATTAGTCGCCTACCTACCCGTCTCTACACTCTAACTTACGTGTCGAGACTCGGCTATCCACCCTATTCCGAGGTCTCGTTTCTCGACTTGGTAGATCTGGATTTAGCGTTCGCCGAGCAGAACGTATTAGTGACGCTACGTCTCTATACGCTAGATACACTACCAAAGTTAGCTGTATAGATAGTTCAACTAATGCAGTACGAGCGGAGTGACTATCGAGGGTATGACAGGAAGTTATCCAGACGGCGAGGCGAGCGACAGAACGGAGTTACAGTGTCCGGCGTGTTTTACGACCGGACTCGACAGTATCGACCGTATCACCGGCCAGTACGACACGAGGCGCGAGGAGTACGTGTACGCGACACAGTGTCCGAACGACGATTGCGAAGTCGAGCGCGTGCCGCCCGAGGAGGTGCGGCGTCAACTCTCGTCGGGCGTCGGCGTCGGCGTTGGGTTCGATTTCGACCTTGCGGGTGTGGTCCGCGAGTTCAGTTTGCGGACGGCCGCGATGGTCGCGGCGGTCGGCCTGCTGGTCGTCGCGGCCGTACTCGCGTCTGGCGGCCTGTCGCTGTCGGTCGACCTCGGATTGGGCGGGACGGCGAGCGCGTCGGATGCACCCTACGAGAATCTCTCGACGGCCGACGCCAGCCTCACCGTCTCGGACGAGATGGGTAATTGGACGGTGTACGGCTACGGCGGCGCGTACGTCGTGACCGGCGACCTACACGGTACCGTCGTTTATCTCACTCCGGCGGGGAACGTGACGCGGACACCACACTTCTTCTCGTCGCGGGCGAGCGCGCGAGACGCGGTACTGGCGTGGCGTGCGAAACACGAATACCGACACTGGGTCGGGATCGGGGGTTGTGGTGGAGGCAGTCCTTAACGGTGAGACCGCGGGGATGCTCCCGGACACGGTGGATGTGGACGTGGTTGCGGGCGAGTACGAGACGACGCGGACGCTCGCGGTGTGTGCCGACGAGTTCGCGCCGACTGTCCGGGTTCGAGGGCTGGTCGGCGGCGTCGAGGGCGAGATGGTGAATCTCTCGGCGACGACGGGCGTCCGGCGGGTGCGGCAATCGAACCTCTCGGCGGCGGTTGCTTCAACCCTACTGGGGTTCGTCTGTAACAGTCGCCCCTTCTTCGGCGCGTCTGACGGTGCCCGTGCTTCAACCCTACTGGGGTTCGTCTGTAACCGCGGCCGGACCTGCATCCCGCCGACGACGGCGGTGCTTCAACCCTACTGGGGTTCGTCTGTAACGCCAGCACGTCGCGCTCCTCGACCCGCGGCCGTCGCTTCAACCCTACTGGGGTTCGTCTGTAACCGGGGCGAACGGCGTCCCCTTGTCGATGCCGAGCTTCAACCCTACTGGGGTTCGTCTGTAACCTCTCTTCATCTTGGTAGGCTCGCCAAGCCAGCAGGCTTCAACCCTACTGGGGTTCGTCTGTAACCGAGACGCCCTCGACGTGCCCAACCACGAGTTCGAGCTTCAACCCTACTGGGGTTCGTCTGTAACTATTCTCCCGTCAGGTCCTCAAGCGTGAACGTGTTGAGCTTCAACCCTACTGGGGTTCGTCTGTAACTCGGCGGAGTAGCCGCTGGCGTACTGGCCATCATCGCTTCAACCCTACTGGGGTTCGTCTGTAACGCCGAGACACCAGACCATGGACAGTGGACCCAGACCGCTTCAACCCTACTGGGGTTCGTCTGTAACGCAAAGAGGCGACCGACCCGGACGGCAGTGGCGGGCTTCAACCCTACTGGGGTTCGTCTGTAACTTCCCCAGCCCGACTTCGCGCCCATCAACTGATGGCTTCAACCCTACTGGGGTTCGTCTGTAACTGCAATGCTGAGACCGGACTGTGCGAGGACCGCGACGCTTCAACCCTACTGGGGTTCGTCTGTAACGTCGATGCCCTCGATGGGCGCGGCGACCACGCCCTCGCTTCAACCCTACTGGGGTTCGTCTGTAACTGGACATCAAAACAGCATATATCGGCCGCCCTCATAACCCCCGCGAAGCCATCAAATTACTCACCAAAACGACTCATACGTTTTCAGCGACTCGATTCTCGCGTTTCCCGCCTCTCTCTGCGTCTATGTCTCGCTGAGCCACCCACCGCTCTCTATGACCTATCGTTCGAGACCACCCCAACCGCCGAACTTCTATATACCGTAATGTAATTTATGAGTTCACGGCTAGTCTCTCCCCGAGAATTGTCTGTTCTGGGTTTCCCTCCGCGAAAAATCTGCCAGACAAATACTCAAACAATTGATTGGAACGCGCTCCGCCGCAAAATCACACGGCTTCGAATCCGGGGTCGCCGAAGCACGCCCGCTACCGCCCAATTTCAGCCACCAAACCGAGCCCAAGACAAAGCGACTCGTAAACGACCACGCGGACGACGCTGACTCGGACGCCGAACATGCTCGCTCCCGGACTCCACACGCCTCGCAGTCACGGTAGTTCTCGCGGTACTCGACGGCGGGGCCAGCATCCGCGTCGAAAGATGGTTGCGCCGTAGTCGAGGCGACGACCGTGAGTATCAGTCGATTCGACCGTCCTGCCGGACGCCTCTCGGATACCGATGGGACGGCGAGTGATGGACGACGTAGGTGAACTCAACTCGTGGTAAATCCTCAACTGCTATATCGAGTCTCTCGAAAGCGACGTATCCGGCGACGAGTGGATGGCGGTCGTCGAAGACGCCCGAGAGAAGGCGACCTCGCGCGTGCGAAGGGGACGCTCACGACGAAGCACATCGACGGCCGCGACTACTACTACCTCCAGTGGCGCGACGGCGACACCATCCATAGCCAGTACGTCGCCCCCGTCTCGCCAGCGAGCAATAGGTGGCGGAAGGTGTACTTCAGTTTCAAAAGCTGTGGGCACGAGTTCGACGGCCACCAACAGACTGCGTACTTCAACCTACTCGGGTTCGTCTGGAACGTTATGGACGTGCGTCAGGTCGGGCGGAACTCACCTATGACCTATCGTTCGAGGAGTGGCCGCTTGACATCTCGAACGTCGAAATCCGGAGAGTGCGAGCGACGTGTCCGTCTCTATCAATCGTTTCTACAACAATTATGTTTTAACTCTGGTATTTAAATCTTCCACTTAAAATCATATTTCATAATATCCGATAATTACTTTAGATACTTACTTCTACACTGACGAAATGAATACCCACCGCCAGCGCGTTCTCGCCGTCGCTTTCTCCATTCTCATCGTCACGGCGACGGTCACGCCTGCTACTGCCGCCCTCGAACCAACGACTCACTCCCCGTCCGACACCGCGCTTTCCTCGCTCACGGAGTTCCTCTCGGACTACGGTACACCGGATACACCCGGTAACGGAAACGGGAACGGACCGGGGAAGACGACCACCGCGACGACCACGACGCTACTCGGAAACCAAACGACCACACCGCCACAAGGAACGCAGACGACTACGACCCGCGGTAACGAAGGGAACGGTCCGCCCGGAAACGGCCCGCAAGGACCCCTGAGAACAAAACACAGGGACCAGCGAATCCGGGACAGGGACCACCCGAGAACAAAACGCAAGGACCATCCGAGAACCCCGGCCAAGGTCCGCCGGAGAACCCCGGTCAGGGACCGCCACCGCACGCTGGACCACCGGAAAACCGGGGACCTCCGTCGTGGGTGCCGAACAAGGGCGGAGACTCGAACGCGGACAAACGCGGCCCGCCCGAATGGGTCACGAACGCAAAGACCCTGCCGCCAGCCTCGAACCGGTCGGCGCTCGCCAACCGAAGTGAACCACTGGCGAACGCGACCATCAACGTCTCTCTCCGCGGGAACGCCTCGGCCGCCGACTACCGGCTCGCCGCCATCGACGCCCTCCAGACCACCGAGTTCGACGCGCCCGGCAGTTCTGCCGACGACCACCAAAGGCAAGCCCTCCGCGAACTCAACGAATCGCTCGACTACGTTCTCGACGCCAACCGCACCACCTCCGCCCAGTTGTTCGAGCGCGACAAAGAGGCGAGTACCCCGCCGCAGTTCGCGCCGAGCGTCACGAAACTGCTCGTTCGCTCCGACGAGCGATTAGCTCACACGGCTATCGCAGACGCCGACCGTCTCGCCACGACCCTGCGCGACCGGAACGTCTCGTTCGACGAGTCGGCCGTCGCAGAGAACCTGTCGGCGGCGCGCGCGGCGGTCGGCCGCGCCGAACGCTTCCGCACCCGTGGCCAACAGCATACCGCCATCAGCCAGTACCGAGTCGCGTGGATTCACGCCCAGCAAGCCCTCGACGTACTCGACCTCTCGACGACCCCGAACGTCACCATCACCACCCGCGAGGATATGGCTCACGACGGCAACATCACGTACGCGGTTCGCGGGCGCGTCTTCGACGTTCGGAGCCACGAACTCGCGCTAGAACTCTCGCTGAACGGCGCGAACCGGACGCTCGACCTGTCGGTGAACACGACGCCCGGCGCTCGCGGCACCTTCGAGACGAACGTCACGCTTTCGCGGCAAGTCAACCGGATTACGGTGTCGGCGACGGACCCGAACCGGCGATGGTCGCCCGACTACGGCGGCGACAACAGGACGGTCGGCCGGGACGTGCTTCGACTCGACGCCGACTGGCTCCCCGATTACTACGAAGTCTCGGTCACCGGAACCGACCCGCTCGGCCGGGACAGCAACGCGACGACGACGCCGACCAACGAGTCGGGGAACGGCCGCATCGACGGCGGCGAGGACTTAGACGGCGACGGCCTGCGAACCGAATTCGAGTTCACCATCGGGACCGACCCGCTCGACGGCGACACCGACGACGACCGTCTCACTGACTCCTTCGAGGTGAACGCGACCGAGACCGACCCGCTCGGTCGTGATAGCAACTCGACCGCGACGAACGCTACCGAACGCGGGAACAATGTCACCGACGCTCAGGAGGACCTCGACAACGACGGTCTGGTGAACGTCCGCGAACAGGCGTTCGGCACGAACCCCTTGGTGAACGATACCGACCGAGACGGCTTGTTCGACGGCTACGAGGTGCAGACGACCGGGACCGACCCGGCGAATCCGGACAGCGACTCGACTCGGACGACGCCCGACGAGGCCGGAAACGGTCTCGCGGACGGCCGCGAGGACTTCGACAACGACACGCTCAACACCGCGTTCGAGCAGTACTCGGGGCTCGACCCGTTCAGCGAGGACACGGACGGTGACGGTCTCACCGACTCGTTCGAAGTCGGGTTCGCCGACCTCGACCCGAACGCGACCGACGCCGACGGCGACGGCGTGACCGACCCCGAAGAGGACTTGGACGGGGACGGGTTGTCGAACATCGACGAGCAGGCGGTCGGTACGTTGCCGCTCGTCGCGGACACGGACACGGACAACCTCACGGACGGGACCGAGTTCGACCTCGGGACGGACCCGCTGGCGGCCGACACCGACGCGGACAACCTGACCGACAGCGAAGAGTACAACCTCGGCACCGACCCCCTCGCAGCGGACACGGACGCGGACGGTCTGGGTGACTCGGTGGAAGTCGGGTACGACTCGCTCGACGCGACCGTTGCCGATACCGACGGCGACGGCCTCGAAGACGGTGCCGACGACCTCGACGGCGACGGCCTGACGAACCGGCGAGAAGCCGCCTCGAAGACGAAATTGGCGGTGAACGACACGGAGGGTGACGGACTCGAAGACGGCCGGGAGCGCGCCCTCGGGACGAACCCGCTCGTCGCCGACACCGACGGCGACGGACTCGCGGACTCCGCGGAGGTGGATGTCGGGGCCGACCCGCTCGTCGCCGACACCGACGGCGACGGCACGCTGGACGGCAACGAGACGTACACCACCGAGAAGAAAGACGGCGAGACCGGCGTCACGCTGTCGGTGACGGGCGACGGGAACGCCGCCAGCAACACGTCCGTCGAACACAAGCCAGCGTACCACGACGGTACGGCCGCGAGCGCCGGGCCGACCGTCCGCATCGACAGTGCCAACGAGAGCGCGGTCGAAGCGACGAACGTCACAGTCCCGGTGAACTCGGACGCGACCGACGCGGAGGCCGAGGACCTGACGGTGTACGTCTGGAACGGTAGCACGAACCAAGCATGGCATCCCGTGGACACCTACATCGACCTCGGCGACGGCACCGCGAGCGCGAGCGTCGAATCCGGAACCTACGTGACGGTTCTCAACCGGACCGCGTGGAACGAGTCCATCTCGGTCGAGAAGAAAGCCCCCCGCGAGTTCGACGATTCGTCGCTCGACTGCATCGGGGCCTGTGACAGCGCGGGCAACAGCATCGCTATCGGCGAGGGAGCCAACACGACCGCAGTCTCGTTCACCACGGAGAACGCGACCGAAACTGAAACCGTCGAGGCGTCCGCCGACGACTCGTCCGAGAACGTGACCATCCAGTGTGAGATGGGTCCCGACGGGACGTGTGACGAGGACGAAGACGGCACGCTCAACCGATTCGACGAGTGTCCCGGTACCCCCGGCTACGCCGGTGACGGCTGTCCGGACACTGACGGCGACGGCGTCCACGACGGCGACGACGAGTGTAAATACGAGAAGGAAGGCGCGAACGGCGAGAACGGCTGTCCGGTGGAAGACAGCGACTCCGACGGCGTGCCCGACGACGAGGACGACTGCGACTTCACCGCCGGGCCGGAGTCGAACGATGGCTGTCCGATACCCGAGGACTCCGACCGCGACGACGACGACGTGCCCGACGACGAGGACTCGTGTCCGGATACGTGGGGAAGTAAGCCGAACGGGTGTCCCGACAACGACCAAGACGACGACGGGACGCGCGACGAGAACGACCCCTGTCCTCAAGACCCCTACGACCGGTGTGACGACCCGCCGGAAGACCCCGACAGCGACGGGGACGGCGTGGACGACGACGAGGACAACTGTCCGAATACCCCGAACGCCGGACAGGCGAACGCCGACGGTGACGCCGACGGAAACGCCTGCGACCCCGACGACGACGGCGACGGCGTGGACGACGACGAGGACAACTGTCCGTTACAGCCGAACGCCGCGCAGGTTGACCGCGACGGCGACGGCGACGGCGCGGCCTGCGACGACGACGAACCCGACTACGACGAGGCGTCGTGGCAACTCGACGTGCCCGCTGGCACGGGGAACGTCTACTTCGAGATGGAGTTCGCGGTGGACAAAGGCCCGGACGAACAGGCGAACCTCACCATCGTCGGGTCCGGCGGCGAGCAGTTCACGTCGCTTCAAGACACCGACGGATGGCGTCAGCGCACCCTCGACCTCGGGACGTTCGCGGGCGAGACCGTCACCGTCCGACTGAGTACGACCGGCAGTGCGGTCATCCGCGCTCGGAACGCTCGCGTCTATCAGGACACCGACGGCGACTCGCTGTCGGACTACCGCGAGAACCAGCGCTGGACCATCCCCTACGGCTACGGCGACTCGTTCACGCTCAGTCCGACCAGCCAAGACAGCGACGGCGACGGCTTGGACGACGACCAAGAGGTCTCACTCGGCCCCGCACCGTCGAACCCGGCGTCCCCGCTCCGCGTGCGACACGCGACTTCGAACCCCGGCGAAGTCGATACCGACGCGGACGGACTCGCTGACGCGGCGGAACGGCAGGAGGGGACGAACGCGTTCCTCGCGGACACCGACGCCGACTACCTCTCGGACGGCAGGGAAGTCAACCAGATTGGCACCGACCCGCTCGACCCCGACACCGACGGCGACGGCCTGCTCGACGGCCGCGAGGGTGACATCGACGTGATAATCGAGGGGCAACGCGGCATCGCGGACTACACCGACCCGCTCAAGGCCGACACCGACGGCGACGGTCTCAGCGACAGCCGCGAACTCGGACGACGTATCGACGGCGACTACCGCCTCCACAGTAGCCCGCAGTTGGCCGACACCGACGGCGACGGCCTCGACGACCGAAGCGAACTCGCGTGGGAGGCCGACCCGCTCTCGACGGACACCGACGACGACGGGTTCATCGACTACGTGGACGAGCGCATCCACGTCGAAGACCGGCCGCCGAAAGTCAAAATCACCGCCGCCGACTCCGGCTACGTCTTCAACAAGGACTTCAACGAGCGCGTCCGCGTGACGGTCCGAGACAACTCGCGCATCGCAGGGGTCGAACTGAACGGGTCGTACAACCCGTATCTCGGCGGTCAGTTCTGGAAGCAGTCGGAGGTCCAACTCGTGGACCGCCGCACCGTCACGGTCGAGAACCGCGAGACGGAGTACATCTCGACGTACGTCGTCGGCATCCACCAACACGGCCGCGCGAGCGAAGCGCCGAACAAGTACTACGTGAACGCCAGCGACGTTCGCGGAAACGAACTCTCGATGCTGGTCAACCCGTCGCAGGGGTCGATTCTGCAATGGGCCGATGTCGCCGCTACCCCGGTCATCGCCGGTACCACCGTGGGGTCGACGACGACGGGCACCGTCACTGGCGGGACCGTCGCCGGTGGGGTCACGACCGCCGCCGCTGCTGGCAGTGTCGTGGTCGCCGTCGGCGGCAGTCTGTTCTGGACGTACGACCAGCGTCCCGCAGGTGGGTACGACTCCGAAGCAATCGCCGGGCACACCTCCTACGTCGTGCCAGCGACCATCCCCCAAGAGCAAGCCGATGTCGAGATTCTGCTCCCGAGCGGAACGACGTACGACGACCCGCCGATGCCGCTCGGCGGGAACCACGAACGCGGGTTCGGTCGAGAACACGTCTACCGACTGCCGGGTCTGAACGACCGAAGCGACGTGCAACACGTCATCGACAACCCGAGCATCCACGACCAACAGGGACCGTACGAAATCGTCATCGGGGATAATCCGACCGGACCGGGACAAATCGAACTGTGGTTGTTAGGTGGGGTCGTGGTTAGTGCTTCGCATACTGCCTATGACGAAGTTCGTGACGAACACATCACCATATCTGATGAAGTCATAGATAAAATAATCAATAGGAGGGACGACTGGGACCATAATCAGATTGGTAACTCCGAACAGGAAGTCCTCAATAATCTCATCGAAATAATTGAAAACCCTGATGAAATCTGGAAGGACCCGGACCAAAATCGATGGATGTACACAAAACGGATGATACTTAATGGGCGGGAACTAATAGTTGTCCTGTTCGTCATGAACGGAGAGGTTCGTTCAGCCTTTGTGCCTACTCACGAACAATATACTGGAGCAACAGGGTACTCCGACGAATACGCAAAGTGGTATATTCAGGATCAAGAACTGATAAAAGAGTACGAAAATGACGAAATTAGTGGAATTGTCACGGAAGTGGATGAGGGTGAACAGGCCGAAACACCGGACGAGAAACCGGACCCAACGGATGAATAACTATGATTGATTTCGAGCTTGAGGACGAATGGGACGGATGGAGCGGAATCGCCATCCCCGACGATATGAGTGTCCAGTTACGGACAGTGAACACAACCCATGAAATGCATATTTCACTACTGAAGTTGTTGGAGTTGTACGGCTACAGCGTTCATCAAAAACCCTGTCAACTGACCGTAGGTACTGGGTCTTCAATCGAAATCGTAGACGAAAACGAGTACGTTTGGGTTAAAAAATACCCTCTGAAGATTCGAACGACTTTCGAGGAACTACAGGGAAGTTTAGAGTCGCTTCTGCGAGACGTTTTCGCTAAGAAAGACGAACGGGAAGGAGCGAAGGAACGAGAAGAAAGTATATCTTATGCACAACAAAAGATGCAGGAGAACGATATTGAGTACGACGTGAAGGAACTGTATCGGAGTCTTACAGCACCGTGACGACTTAGACCGGAGTAGAAGAGCGTGAAATCGAACGACACCACGTCCGGAGCAGACGACGACCGATACTGCGACTACGAGGCGGCGAACCAGCATCGACGTGCTGGCCGGTTCAGCGAGGCGGGCGACGACTACACGCTGGCCGCATACCACCGTCTCGGCGAGGGGCAGGTGACGCGAGAACCGCTAGAGGACGGCCAGACCGATGTCGCTCGGGGATTGTGTAATCTCTTGTCTGCAGTCGTCTGTTACCGGCTTGGCGGCGAACCGGAGCGCGCGGCGAACCGTGCGGAGCAGGGGGAACTGATAGCGACGGACATCCGCGAGTACGTTGCGGCCTACGAGCCACAGCGCGGGCTGATGGACGAGTACGTCGGCGACTTCCGACTGCTCGGCGGTCTGCCGGAGTTCGACGGCGCGTATCGAGATGCACAGGCGGTGTACGCCGACACGAGCAACCAGATTGGCTGGCAGGCCGAACCCGAGTTCGAGGTCAACATGACGCTGTTTCTCGAACTGGCGCGGGCCGCCGACCACGACATCGAGCGCACGAAGAAAGCGGCAATCAAGACGGAATCGCTGGTCGAACGAATCCGGTACAAACGAGACGCGTTTCCGGGTATCGTCGCCGATGTTGTCGAAGCAGGTGACTGGTAGCGATACCGGGAGTTCTACCGTGACCGTTGACCACCTCCAGTACGCGCTCGACGCGGCGGCCGACGACGACCTTCGAGCGGCCGCGAAGTGGTACGCGCTCGCAGGCATGGAACAGCTAGTTGAGGCCGGGTACGAACCGTGTGAGGGGACCGCGACGGGGGTAACGTATTTCCTCGAAGCGATTAGCGCGGACGTTCGCGCCGAGAATCGGTCGCGGGCGCGTGGCCACGTTCGTCTCGTCCGGCCCGTGCTTCTCGACCTCGCGGAGAACGCCACCGACGCGTGCTTGCGGGGACTTGCTCGCGAGTGGCTGGGTGACGCCTCTCTGTTGGTCGGCGAGCGTGACGCGCTCGAACAGTATCGGCTTGCCGGGGAGGTCTTCGAGGAAGTGGCGTTCGACCAGCGGTTGTTCTGGGGCGGAACGCCAGCGTTCGACAACGCCTATGGTGCGATGAAGGCGTTTCTGGCGACGTACGACATCGAGTATCCGTCTTCGTACTCGGTGGACTTCGAAGACCGGGTAGACGCGAAACGGCGGGCGTATCGGGACGTGGTTGACGGCGCGTGAGCGATAGCTTCACCGGCCTGTTTCAGAGCAGGTCGTGGGGGCTTCGAGTGTCTGCAATGTAATGTTCGTGTTCGCGGGGAAGACCGACACGCAGGAACGGTCGGCGTCGAGAAGCAATCGCCGGATAAACTCCGAGCGCTCGCAGAATACGCCGAGCAGGTGGCCGACTAGAAGGAACGGAGGGCAGAGCAAGAACTCGAAGAGCGCGCCGAGCGAGACGTAGGCGAGACGCCCGACGAGTGGGCGGCGGTCGTCGAGAACGCCCGTGAGAAGGCGGACCTCGCGCGTGCGAAGGGGGACGCTCACGACGAAGCATATCGACGGCCGCGACTACTACTTCCAGTGGCGCGACCGCGACACTATCCACAGTCAGTACGTCGCGCCCGTCTCGCCGGCAGACGACTGACAGGGTTTACACTCCGCCTTCAAGAACTGTGGGCACGAGTTCGACAGTCGCTGACAGGCAACGCTGTTCAACCCTACTGAGGTTCGTCTGTAACCCGAGTAAAGTGGAAGCCCGGACCCGTATGGTCCTCAACGCGCACCGTCGAGCAAGCGAGTGTCGAACTCACCACCAACTCGGAGGGCTTCCAAGCGACGAGACCACCGAGGAATGAAGCAGAGTCGCTCCTAGCGACGAGTTCCGCCCTCGGGCATATCGGATACGATTCCGAGGGCGGGACAGACAGGTCAACCCGGCTAACCAACACACCATTCCCCGAGAACCACTTTGTTGGTTAGCGACCGGACTTCCGAGCAACCAGTCTCCACGCCGACCCCGACGCCAGCCACACCGACCCGTCTCGGGGAGAACGCGGACGAACCGGCTAATCAACACCGACACACCGACAACCAAGGACGGCCCGCTGTTGGTTAGCGGCGACTCGTCGGCCGTCGGTACTCCAGACCACGTACGACGACTACGAAACGAAACGAGGACTGACTCTCAGAGACACACCACTTTTCACGAGAGTAGATGCACGAGGTAGGACCTCGAACGAAACGTCCCGATTACTTGAACTAACTTCGAAACGGAATAAAGTTATCTAAGTGTAGTATGGATGTAGTTGTACCGCTTGCCTTTTATAATATGCTCCTATCTAGAGAGCGATTGCGGTTCCACCCGAAATCCCTCGTGAAAAGTGGAGGGGGTGTGTTTCTTATAGAATCGACTCTCATGAAACTCGTGGCTACGAGTATCAGTTCAGTATCGACCCCAACTCGTCGAAGAAGCCCTTCTCAACGACAACCGTACCAGTCAGCTGTTGTAGTGTTCGACGCGAATTGTCGTATTCGACGCGAACCCATCTGTTTCCTGCAAGTAGAGACTCCAGCAATAGACTCTCTCTACTCATCACTACTAGAAAAGTCTGTTGCAGGTTACTGTTACAAGTTACTGTTGCGAGTTTATGTTACAGATAACTGTTACAGATAACTGTTGCGAGTTTATGTTACAGATAACTGTTACAGATAGCTGTTACAGATAACTGTTACAGATAACTGTTACAGATAACTGTTACAGATAACTGTTACAAACTTTCAAAACAGATGATTACTGCAGATGAACGCAACAGACAACCATGGCATGTGAATACTGGCTCCTCGAATCGGTCTCTGTTCACTGTTACAGATATTTATAACAGGCGTCTGTAACTGGCAACTGTTACAGACAGCTGTTACAGGTTTATGTTATAGACTTATGTTACATACATCTGGTATAGGTTTATGTAGCGCGGGTCTGAAACAGGGCGTATGATTCGCAGTGTCGTATACGCTGAATCCGGCGGCACGTACAAGACGACCACCACCGCGAACCTCGCGGTCGCACTCGACCGCATGGGTCTCGACGTTCTCGCCATCGACCTCGACCCACAAGAGGGCAACCTCACGACCCTATTCGACGCTGGCGAGAACCGCGACGACCCCGAGGCCGACAACATCGTCCGCCACATTCTCGAAATGCCGGAAGGCAACTTCGAAGACCTCATCGAAACCAGCGCCGAAGGGGTTGACATCATCCCGAGCCACGACATGCTCGGTGATTTCACGTCCAACCTCGAACAGAAAATCTCCTACGAAACACAAATGAAGAACATCGATGCAGAGGACTACGACCGCTACGGGCTATTGTACAAGCTTCTCTGGGAGACCGAGGAAGTCCACAACTCGTACGACGCAATCCTCATCGACCCCAACGCGCGCGCCGAAGACCTCCTCTACAACGCCATCTACGCCATGCGGACGCTCGTTGCGCCAGTCCGTCCCGCCGGGAAAGGCAGTCTTAGCCTCGACGGGTTAGAAGAACTCGTCACGAACATGCGGCAGGAACTGGGAATCGAAGTCGGACTGTCGTGTGTCATTCCGCAAGGCGTCGGCCAGACAAACGCCCACAAGCAGTACCGCGACCAATTCCTCCAGACCGACGAGTTCCAAACTCCGGTTGCAATCGCCGACCGCGAAAGCATGATGGACGCGATGTGGGAAGCCCGCGGGTCGGCGTTCAAAGTCGTCGAGGAACGCTGGAAGACCCTCGAAGCGGACGGCGAAATGGTGTCCGAACCGGGGAAACGACGAATCCGGGACCGCGAAGTCGAGACCCTCGAAACCCTCTGGGAACTCGCTGGCTTCGTCGCAACCGAAACCTTCGACGTGACCATCGACCCTGAACTCACACTCGACATCCAAGACGCTGACACACGCACCATCTCTTACGAAACCCGCTCCGAAATGGAGGTGACGAACTGATGGGTGGAAGCTTCAAGAACGGCGCAGGGTCGCTCGACTTCGAAGAAAATGACACCGACGACACGGACGAATCGCCCCCCGAGTCCGTTTCAGAGCAAGCACCACCAACTCAAACGTCGCCAGAGACGAGCGAGACAACCGACGAACCACAACAGGACGGCACACGTTCTTCCACGTCTACCCCCGCCAAGTATCCGTACTTCGTCCGTCGGAACTCCGTCGGCGACGAGCGCTCCAATCGACTGGAAGTGCATGTCCGGGATGACGTTGCCGACCAAGAGAGTGCGTTTTTGACGGCACTTGCGGACGAGCTTGATACCGACGGTGTAGCGAAGACCGACGCTCGGGAATTCGCACTGAAACTCGCACACGAACATCCCGACGAAGTTGCTCAGCTCATGCGCGAGGAAGGCTACGGCGAGCTGAGCTAATCTTTCGGTCGTCCACTGGTCACATCCTCGGGAATCGCCTCGTATACCCAGTCCAAATCCATAATGGATGCTGGTATTGCGACCAACCGTGTCTCCGGGATGTATTCCGGGAACATCTAACGCCACCCCCGTCGTGGATTTTCCGAGTGCTGTGACTCGTGAACCCTCGCTCTTACCGCTACCTGTGGGACAACGAGGAAAGCAAACTAGACGAGTTAGAGCAACGAGCAAGGGAGTTAGACCTTCTCGGAACGTCGCACTCGCCCGACGACTATCAACGACGTGTTCGACAGCTCTACAACTCGTTCCAGTATAACGAGGGAGCGAACTTCCGAAAACTGGACCGACTCCACTACGACCCTCTTGATACCCGTTCGGGACGGCAGGTGACTGTTCGGGACGGCAGGTGACTGCTTCGCGTTGTCCTCTCGCCGCTCGTCTTCGGGTCACTTGGCGCGTTATTGGGGCAGTCACCCGTTCTCACAGCTACAATCGAACGTCTACGGTCAGGCCCGTCGCTCCGATAGAACGCTGTTCGTTATCTAGTACGCTTCCCATTCGTTCTGCTTGCTTTCCGAGTTCTTTTTCGAGGGGGGAACGTCGTATTCTCGTCGTGGGGGACACCCCCCTCGTTTCATGTGTTTCACGCTATTAGATGGGGGGTAGTTTCGTCGCTGCTGTTAATTCCAAACATACTCTGGGTAGTAAAAACGTACCAATTGGAGTACGGATATGGTTTTACGTATTCAAATTTAAATCTTTCCTTTCATATAGGGTGGGGGAGGACCCTCCCCCACCCAATTTCCACGAAACACATGAAACGAGGGGGGTGTGGGGTATTAAACACACCACGACAGATGAAACACGTGAACCTTGGGGTTTAACATAGTAGACAGAGACGCCCAGAACATGGGGTTAAACGACTTCGAGCGGTCGACCACCATCTTTCGGGACGAGGCCGTACTCCGAGACGATTACACCCCCGACGAACTGATTGAGCGTGACGAAGAACTAGCCGCGTTCCAGAACGCCCTCCAACCCGTCGTCAACAACGCTCCGCCGAAGAACATATTCGTCTACGGACAGACGGGAACCGGGAAAACGCTGAGTTCTCGACTCGTCCTCGACAAACTGGTTTCCGACGTTCGACAGTACGACGACCTCACCGTCGAACCGGTTCGAGTCGTCTGCAAATCCCTCAGCAGTTACAAGGTCGCGGTTCGTCTCGTCAACGAACTGCGACCCGACGACGACCAGATTGCCCGCACCGGATACGCGCCCGGTGACGTGTACGAGATGCTGTGGGAGGCTATCGATGCCACGAACGCCAGTCACGTCCTCTTCGTGCTGGACGAAGTGGATAGCCTCGGCACCGACGACGACATCCTCTACGAGATTCCCCGATGTACCGCCCACGGCCACGTCGAGGACACGTTCGTCGGCGTCGTCGGCATCTCGAACGACTTTACCTTCCGGGATAACTTGAGCGCCCGCGTCAAAGACAGTCTGTGTGACGAAGAAATCCACTTCGCACCATACGACGCCGAGCAGTTACAGCACATCCTCTGGGACCGCGCAAAGGCCGCGTTCCAAGACAACGTGCTAGACGACGCTGTTATTCGATTGGCCGCCGCGTTCGCCGCTCAAGAGAGCGGGTCGGCGCGACGGGCGTTGAATATCCTGTATAAGGCCGGGGACTTGGCGCGGAAACAGGACGCGAGTCAGGTGACTGAAGCGCACGTTCGAGAGGCGGACAACATCGTGGAGGCCAGCAAGATTGCCGATGAACTCCGGCAACTGCCGGTACAAAACCAGTTAGTTTTGGCGTCCGTCTATCAGTTTCACGACCGCGGGAAGACGCCGGTACGTCGGACGGACATTTACGACCGGTACGTCGAGATGGCTAATGCTATCGATGCGGATGTGAAGACGAATCGGACTGTCCACAATCAACTGTCACAGTTAGCGTTGAAAGGGTTTCTCGAAGTGCAGGAGAAGAATCAGGGTGTGAAAGGGGGGAAGTACTACACGTATTCGCTGTCGGTCCAACCGCAGACGGTAGCAGAGGCGTTCCGTGAGTCAGACCGACTGAACCCCTTGTTCGGGTGAGTTACGTCCGTGGGACAGATGAAACACGTGAAACGAGGTGGGGGGTGGTTCTGGAGAACTCTATCAATTCAGTCACTAACGCCGAGTTACATAGACACATGAAACGAGGGGGGTCTACGGTGAGAGGGATGTCGACCGTTTGGAACACGAACGGAGGTGTGTCCCGAGTCTCTGATTCGTCGGCGACGTGGAGAATGGACACATGAAACGAGGGGGGTGGTTCATGGTCGGGTTACCGTCTTTTTTCTGTTCGCCCGGTTGAAACATCCCGTAATCAACGCGATTCGTCGCTCCGCTAGTGTGTTCCGGAGACCGAGAGACGTAGTTCCGTCGAGGGAAGCGTATTAGTATTTGCTTGTATAAGCTAGTACTGATATGGCGGAGGATGCGACCACTGACCGAGCCACGGACGGGGCAGACACCTGCTGTACCCCACCCGGAGACGTTGATTCGGACGCGATGGCGACGGACCTTCGAGTCCTGACCGCGATGGGAAACGACACGCGATACGAACTGCTTCGCCGAATCACGAACGCCGACGACGGCATCTGCGTCTGCGACCTCGAAGCCGCAGTCGGCGTCAGTCAGAGTGCCGTTAGCCAAGCACTCTCCCGCTTGTACACCGCACAATTGGTCACGCGCCGCAAGGAGGGTTCCTGGCGGTACTACGAACCGACCGAAACAACCACGGCCCTCCTCGAAACGCTCGACGACCTACGAGACACCCATGAGTAACGACACCGAAACGGCGGCCGGTGACCGCGGCCCCGAGGAGACCCGCGAGATGGTGCGCGAACGCTACGGGACTATCGCTTCCGAGGGCCAGAACTGCTGTGGCGATGTCGGCATCGATGTCACCGACGACGATGGATGCTGTGACGGCGATGCGGACGCGACCGGGAGCGAACGCCTCGGCTACGACGCAGACGACGTTGCGTCGGTCGCCGACGGTGCAGACCTCGGCCTCGGGTGTGGGAACCCGAAGGCGTTCGCCGAGATGACGCCCGGCGAGACCGTACTCGACCTTGGCTCCGGTGCGGGCTTCGACTGCTTCCTCGTTGCTCAGGAGGTCGGCCCGGACGGTGATGTCATCGGCGTCGATATGACGCCGGAAATGGTCTCGAAGGCAAGGGAGAACGTCGCAAAGAACGATGCCGATAACGTCGAGTTTCGTCTCGGTGAAATCAGTCACCTCCCCGTTTCCGACGCGACGGTCGATGTCGTCATCTCGAACTGCGTCGTCAACCTCGCCCCTGAAAAACAACGCGTGTTCGACGACGCTTACCGCGTCCTCAAGCCCGGCGGCCGCGTCGCCATCTCGGATGTCGTGCAGACCGCCTCGTTCCCCGACGAGGTGAAGATGGACCCGGACTCGTTGACGAGTTGTGTCGCCGGTGCGTCAACCGTTGCCGACCTCGAAGCGATGCTCGACAGCGCTGGCTTCGAAGCAATCGAGATAGCGCCCAAAGACGAGAGTACCGAGTTCATCAGCGACTGGGACGCCGACCGAGATCTCGGTGACTACCTCGTCTCCGCCACTATCGAGGCCCGGAAGCCAGCACGCGACGACTGACCGACTAGCAAATACGGGCGGTTCTGACCGCTCGACCACTCTTTCAGACCACCCGAGCGTAACAATCCGAACGGAGGTAGCGTGACGAGACGAATACAGTGAGCAGACCGAGGAATCTCGGTAGGTTGGATACCAGTTTGCCGGAGTCGTTCACATTGAACGGCACTCCGATGGGGGAGTACGGTTTTGATTTTGGCCCTTCATGTGTGATTATGAGCGGTCACGCCGATGATTTCGAACGGATGTCTCCGCACCAGCAGTACACGATGGATTACATGCGGATGGCGGGACACCGGAGTAACGTTCACGGACTCGTCGAGATTGATGTCACCGAGACCAGACAACGAATCCGGACACTCGAAGAGGAGACGGGAACGAGCGTCTCCTTCACCGCGTTCGTCGTCTACTGTCTTGCCACTACGGTCGATGAACAACCGCACGTCCAACGGTACCGTGATTGGCGAGGACGAATCCACGAGTTCGAGGATGTCGATGTAAACGTTCTCATCGAACGGGAACTCGACGGGGAACGAATCGGTGTTCCGCACGTCATTCGGCAGGCGAACCAGCGGACTCTGCAATCGATTCACGACGAGATTCGACGAGTTCAGTCGGACACGGCGGACCACACGGACACCAGACTGGCGAGCCTCGCCCGTCGCCTTCCCGGAGTTCTCCGCCGACAAATCTGGCATCTCCCCCAGTGGTTCCCGTCTCGGTGGAAGCACCTCGCTGGCACCGTCGCTGTCACCTCTATAGGTATGTTCGGCACCGGAAACGGGTGGGCTATCAGTCCCACGAACTATACCCTCCAACTCACTGTCGGCGGCATCGGAACCAAACCACGCCTCATCGATGGCGAACTCCGTTCTCGGGAGGTCCTGAGCCTCACCGTCACCTTCGACCACGATGTCGTTGACGGCGCACCGGCCACCCGGTTCGTGCAACGTCTCAACGAGCATCTTGAAGCCGGGCACGGCCTCGACTTCGAGTCCACCACGTAACCGCGCTTCCTGTCGAATCTATCCTCCCTATTCACAGCCAGATGTATCAGCCGATGTAGGTTCTGCCTCGCGTTGCAACCGCCAGATAAGTCGCGCCCGCGGACTTCGCGCGCCGAAGCAGTGGTCCCGACGCTCGCTTGACCTCGGTCTGAAGACGGAGGTATGCGCTGTCGGTCTGTATCACACGGCTTCGAATCAGGGGTCGCCGAAGCACGCCCGCTACCTCGACTCGGTGACGTTCGCTATCGCCGGTCTGCTGTTCGCGGAAGAGTCCGGACGGATTCCAGACACGCTCGTGGGATTGAATCGTGACCTGCGGTCTGTCGCGGGCGAGTCCGAGGTCCGTTCCGAGGACGCCTCGCGCCGATTGTCACTCCGAACTACCGGCCGTCGAGTCCGAGGGTTCGGACGACTCCGAACCCTTCGATACCGTCTCGCGGACGCCGAACGCGATTGTCCCGGTGTCGAACAGCCACAGGCCGCCCATCAACAGAAAGACCGTCGTGACGCCGAACACGTCGGTGAGCGCACCGCCGAGAAGTGGCCCGACCGCCATCCCCGCGGACGCGAGCGTCGAGTACGCGCCGAGGACCGTCCCTTCTCGGCCCTCCGGTGCGAGTTCGTACTGCATCGCTCCGAGCGCGGGACCCGCGAACGCGGAGGCGATTCCGGCGACGAACAGCAGGACGGGCGGGACGAGTCGCGTCGTCGCCAGCGCGAGACCGAACACCACCACGGCCCAGAGGACCTTCCCGATGAGGAGGCTCCGCTTCCGACCCGCCGTGTCCGCGAGCGTTCCGCCGACCGGCATGAACAGGAACATCGAGAGTCCGAAGACGCTGTACATCGTTCCGGTGTAGGCGGGTCCGGCACCGAGCGTCGTTTCGAGCAGGACGGCGAACAGCGGACTGAACGCGCCGGACCCGACCTGCGCCACGAAGACGCTCACACCGAGTGCGGCCATCGGGAGCGTCGTCGCCTCGCGTATCGTCCCGAGCGAGAGGTCGGGCAGGAGCGACCAGTCGGTCTCGGCGTCGGCCGAGTCGTCGCCCGACGACTCGGCCGACTGGTCGCTCGACGGATTCAGCGACACGAACACGGCGAGACCACCGACGAGGGTTCCGGCCCCGAGGACGACGAACGGGAGCGCGTACCCGTAAGAGGCCGAGAGGAGACCACCGACTGCGGGACCGATGGCGACGCCCAGCATCCCGACGGTGCGGTACGCGCCCATCGCACCGCCGCGTTCGCTCTCGTCGAACGCGTCGCCGATGTACGCGTTGGCCGCCGGTTCCCGCATGGCGCTGGCGGCCCCGTCGAGCGCTCTAAACCCGATGAAGAGTAGCGGGACCTCGACGAAGCCGAACGCGACGACGCTCAGCGCACTGATTACCAACCCGACCGAGACGAGGAGGCGGCGGTCGAACCGGTCCGAGAGGTGGCCGAACGGCGTCGAGAACACGGCCTTCGACAGCGTTTCGGCCGAGAATATCAGACCGATGAGGAACGCGCTCGCGCCGAGGTTTTCGGCGTATATCGGGAGAAGCGGCACGATGAACGAGATGGACATCTGGTCGAGCAGTCGAGCGACCGACAGCAGGGCCAAGTCGCGGTCCCGAAGATGGCGGAGCGACGCGTACTGTGCGGTGAACGGTTCGAACAGGCGTGCGAGTCGAGTGCGTAGGTTCTGTGTCATAAGCGTGCGAGTAGCGACGGGACGGCCCGGCGACGAGGAGAAGTCGTCGCTACCGCCGTCAGACGGCGCTTTAGTCGTGTTCGGACCAGTTTGTTTACTTAGTCGAAGTCCTTATTTTAAAAACGTTGTGACGACCGGTCGCCCGGATTGCTCACTTCTCGACCAGTAGCCCTTCGATGGCGAGGGCGTCGAGACCCATCGAGTAGAAGTCCGAGATGGCCTGCACCGGCGAAGTGACGATGGGTTCGCCGTGGTCGTTGAACGAGGTGTTCAACAGCACCGGAACGCCGGTGATGTCGGCGAACTCGTCGAGCAGTCGGTAGTACTGCGGGTTCTGGGACTCGGTTACGGTCTGGGGGCGCGCCGTTCCGTCGCTCGGATGGATGGCCGCGGCTATCTCGTCTCGTTTCTCCGGTCGAACGTCGAACGTCTCTATCATGAACGGGGCGCGTCGTCCGTCCACGAAGTACTCGTCGGCGCGCGACTCGACGACCGACGGCGCGAACGGCCGCCACTGCTCGCGGTCCTTGACGTACTCGTTGACGCGCTGGCGCGACTCGCTGGTCCGCGGGTCGGCGATGATGCTTCGGTTGCCGAGCGCCCGCGGTCCCATCTCGAGTCGGCCGTTGAACCACCCGACGAGTTCGCCGTCCGCGAGTCGTTCGGCGACCGCTCGCTCGAAGTCGTCGGGCTTGCTGTAACTGAGTTTCTTCCGCTGGAGGTAGGTCTCGATGGCTTCTGGGGGGTACTCCGGACCCCAGTAGACCGTCTCCAGCGTCGGCACCGAATCGGCGGGGAACTGGTCTAGCGCCGCGCCGAGTGCGACACCGGCGTCGTTCGCAACCGGTTGGACGAAGAACTCCTCGACGGCCGGAAGTTCGCGGATTCGCTGGTTGAGTTTGCAGTTGAGTCCGAGACCGCCCGCGACTGCGACGTTTTCGAGTCCCGTCTCGCTACAGTAGCGGGCCACGATGTCGGTGACGGTCTCCTCGACCATCGACTGGACGACGCGGGCGAGGTCTTTCTCCCACTGTGAGAACGTCTCGGTGTCGGTCGTCCGCGGGCGGTCGAAGAGTCGCTCCAACCGCCGGATGCCCGATTCGGTGGTCTCGCCGCCGGTGAGTGCGGTCACGTCGTAGTCGAGTCCGGTCGTGACCACCCGCCGAAGCGCGCGTTCGATGTCCTCGTCGCGCTCGCCGTAGGGTGCCAACCCCATCACTTTCCCCTCGCCGTTGAGGGGTACGTAACCCAGATAGCCGGTCACGACGCTGTAGAACATGCCGAGACTGTTCGGGAAGGGGTAGGTGGCGACTCGTTCGAGTCCGCTTTCGTCGGCGGCCCAGACGACCGTCGAGTCGTACTCGCCCGACGAGTCGAGGGTCACGACGAGCGCGGACTCGAACCCGGAGGGCGCGAACGCGGAGACGGCGTGACTCCGGTGGTGGCCGGTCGTCGCTATCGGCGGGACCGGCGACCCGAGGTCCGCGAATCGGTCGCGGACCTCCGAGTGGAGCGAGAGGCCGAACTTCCGGAAGTGGTCGGCGGCGTGGCGGAGGTGGCGGAAGCGTTCGGACAGCGACTCGTCGGCGAACGGAATCGCTCGGAGTTTCCGGGCGAGTCGCTTCGGTTCCAGTTTCGGGTCGTACGGCACCGCGATTCGGTCCACGTCGGCGAGTTCGAGGTCGCACTCGCTCAGCGCGGCCTCGATAGTTCGCTCGGGAAACGCGTGGCTTCCGTGTTTGCTTCGCGTGTATCGCTCGTCTTCGGCGGCGAACAGCACTTCGCCGTCGCGGGCGACGACGACGCTGTTGTCGTGTCCCCAGTAGTCCACGACGCCGCACTTGAGTCCTAAGACAGTTCGTTCACTCATGGTATCTCGTCGGCGTCTCACGCCGTGAATAGCCTCTTCGGGTTGGTCTCGGTCATCGTCGTCACGTCGTCGGGCGAGAGGGCGGTTTCGAGTTCCGGAACTACGTACTCGAACAGGCGGTCCGGACGCCACTGGTCTAAGTCGTCGTAAATAACCTCGACCGACCGGCCGAGCCAGTTGACGATGTAGTCGTGTGACAGTAGAATCCGGTCGGCGTAGCCGTCCCTGCACAGACTGGCGACGCGCTCGATTCGCGTGTCGTCGTCGGTCTCGTCGCCGTTCGTGCCGATTTGGTCGAACCCGATGCGGACGCCCATCTCCACGAGTTCGCGCTGGACCTCCGGGTCGTGCTGGTCGATGTGCCCGATTACCGTCCGGTCGGGGTTCGCGCCCGCGTCGAGGAGCGTCTCGGCCTGTTCGACGCCCATCGTGCCCGACTCGGTGTGGGTGAGAATCGGCGCACCGGTCCGGCGCTGTGTGCGCGCTGCGGCCCGGAGCAGGGCGTCGTCGTAGTCGGTAATCTCGCCGTTGCTACTCCCGACCTTGACGATTCCGGCCCGAACTCCGGTGTCCCTGATTCCGTCACGGAGTTCGGTGACGAACAGTTCTTCGAGTTCGTCGGTCACGTCGCCGAGGAGTCGGCGATGCTGGTCGAAGTACGTCGTGGAACCGCGGCTTTCGGGATACGTGCCGGTCGAGCAGACGATGGAGACGCCGCTCTCCTCGGCAACGTCGCGGAGCAGACGGGCGTCTCGTCCGGCGTCGTTCATCGTCGCGTCGAAGAGGGTGTCGAGACCGAACTCCTCGCGCAACCGACTCAGTGTCTCGACGGCCCGTCGTCGGCACTCGTCTCTGTCGTACGGCGCGACCGACTTGTCTATTCGCCAACCCGGTACGCCGTAAGCGACGTGTTCGTGCGGGAGAGTACGACCCATCTCGTCGGCCGACAGCTTCCCGGTGACTGTAGTAATCTCTGTCATCGACGCGGCTGTTATTATTATAAGTTCCGCACGCACAATTTAAATCCATCGGTCGTCATAGTCGAACGTAGAAGGACGTAGCTCACACGCCATGCACGAACATACTTCTCAACCCGCGAACGTGGTACGAACGAACCGGACGCTCCGGACTCGATTTCCGGGCGTCCTGACCGACTCGGAGCGCCCCGTCATCGACGTGTACGACGGTGAGAGCGTTTCGACGCGCGAACTCACGACCCCTGTGACACTCTCGCTCCTGTCGTTCGCAACCGAACCCCGGACGCTGGCCGAAATCGACGAGCATCTCCGGGAACGCTCCTCGCTCGACGCCGACCGGCGGACCGCGCTGACGGCCTCGCTCCGCGACGACGGGATTCTCGTCGCGCCGGGTGCGACCCCGGAGTCCGCCGTCGAGTGGGTGCGTCGTGGCTGGTACGGTGCCCTCTACTACCACCTACAGACGAGAGACGACGGCCCGGCCGACGGGAGCGCGTTCGACTACCCGCCGACTGCGGCCGAGTCGCCGCCCGGCCCGCGAGTCGCGCTTCCGGACCCGGAGCCACTACCGGACGTTCCGTTCGCCGACGTACTGCTGTCGCGTCGGACCTGCCGGGACTTCGACGGGACGGCGATTTCCCGCCAGTCGCTCTCGACGCTCCTGTTTCACACGTTCGAGCCGATTCGCCGAGTCCGGTCCGGCGACGTGGAAGCGGCGACGACCGACGAACGACTCGCCGTCGCCGGTCTCGCACCGTTCCTCGTCGTCAATCGGGGCAGTGACCTCGACACGGGCGTCTATCGCTACGACCCCGCGAACCACGCGCTGTTCGAAGTCGAAGGCACGGCGCTCGCCGACGACGCCGACGGCACGGCGGCCGACGCCGCGGTCCAGCGACTCGTGACCGGCCAACCCTACATCGACGGTGCGTCGATGACCCTCGTGCTGACGTTTCGAATCGCCCACCTCCAGCAGTCCGGGAACCTGAGTTGCCTCCGAAACCTGTTCACGACTGCTTCCGCGTCGGGCCACCGCCTGCTTCTGACCGCGGTCGGAACCGGGTTCGAGGTGTTCCAGACGGCGGCGGTCAGCGAGTCGGTGGCGAGCGAACTCCTCGGCGTGGACGAGTTCGCGCACGCGCCGGGCTACGTCCTCGCGGTCGGACAGGGGGAGGTGGACGCATGACCGACGAACTGCGAACGAACCCGTTCCTCTCGCTCGCGCCCCGCCCCGACGACACCCACGAGTTACTGCTCGTAGACGCCTACGCCAACGAGTACCAGAACATCTCGGACCCGAGGGTGTACCGACTGCTAACCGACGCGGCCGAGGGTATCGACAGACCGTCGCTGGTCGAACGGACGGCCCGACTGTTCGACTACGCCCCCGAACGCGCCGAGTCGCTCGTCGCCGGTCTGGAAGACGCGGGCCTGCTGTGGGCCGACGACGAGTCGTCGGCCCCCGAACGGGCGGCGGGTCGATGGTGCGACCACGACTGGACGGCCGCGTTCCGGTACTACCTGCTCATGCACGACTACCCGTTCATCGACGACGTGGACCGCGCGGGCGAGAAACAGCGCGAGATGTCCGAGACGGAGGGCCTCCCGTCGCGGTACGTGCGCTACCCGGACGCCGAGACGGTGACACTCCCCCACCCGTTCTCGGTCGAACAATCCCCGTCGCTGTCCGAGGTCCTCCACGGGAGCGTCGGTGCGACCGGCGAACCGGACGACGCACCGCTGTCTCCCGAGGAGCTATCGTTTCTGTTGTATCTGGCGCTCGGACAGACCGGCGTCGGTAACTACGACTCGCCGCTGTATCACCTCCAGAAGCCGAACCCGTCCGGCGGCGGTCTGCACCCGACGGAAGGCTACCTCGTGGTGAGAGACGTAGACGGAATCGAGCGCGGCGTCTATCACTACTCCGTCGAGACGCACGCGCTGGAGCGCATCGCCGAGACGGACCCCGACGCGGTACTCGACGCCCTCTTCGGGTCCACGCCGGAACCGCCGTCGCTGGTCGCGTTCTTCACGTCGGTCGTCGAGAGAAACATGGCGAAGTACCGCGACCCGCTGGTGTTTCGCGTTCTCCAACACGATGTCGGTCACGTCCTCCAGACGCTCGCGTGCGCGTGCGCTGGACTGAACCGCCAGTTCGATTTCGGACGAGTCGAGCGGCGTCGGACGCTCTCGGAGCGACTCGGACTCGACCCGCTTCGGGAACCGCTGTTCGGGTACGCCATCGTGGACTGAGGGGCACCGTCACTGTCGAGTTCGGCTATCGGCGAAAATCGCGGGTAATCGAAGACCGATTCGAGTCGATAGACCCGGAATCAGCTTTGCACGTACGGTTCCGCAACGAAGAGGTCGTCGTCGCTGACTTCCTCGGTAACGGCTTCCATCGCGTCGTCTGTGTTGTTAGTCATTAGTTTCACCTCCAAAAGTATAGAAATATTTTAGCTACTTAATGTTTGGGGCGTATTCGGGGGTCACGACGACTGCAAAACACCGCGTTGGTCTCCCGCTATTCCGTCGAGACTCGGCAGAAACCGTCGTCAGACTCGGTTTCGGGGAGAAACCGCCGATAATCGAAGGCCGATTCGAGACGGCAGAGCCGGAATTAGCTCACCACGTACGGTTCCGCAACGAAGAGGTCGTCGTCGTCGACTTCCTCGGTAACGGCTTCCATCGCGTCGTCTGTGTTGTTAGTCATTAGTTTCACCTCCAAGTACAGAGAAACAACGGATATACTTAGTAGTTGGGGTGGATTGATTTAATAAAAAGAAGAAGGGACTAATAGCCGTCTGGACCGGTTCCGCGGCGGTCCGGTGCCCGAGCGGACGAGAGGAGACGAACTCCGACCGACCGCGCGCTGGAAGAATAATTTCCCTATAATCACCGATTTATTTTTGTTGCTTCGGATAATCTACGATAGTATGGCTGAAGAATCAGCGGTCGGGTCGGTCGACGTATCTGCCTTCCACGAACGCGGCTTTACCGACCCGTTCCGCGTCTGTTCGGGCAACGAGATGCGCGAAATCAGAGAGCGAATCGACGCCGAAGTCCTCACCGACGAAAACCCCGAGGCCACGCCGGGGGAAATCTCGTCGCAGTTCTACCGCCACGTCGATTCGCCCGTCGTCTACGACCTCTGTAGTCGGCGGGAAATCGTAGAGCGGATGCGCCAACTCTACGGCGACGACCTGATGCTCTGGAGTACGAAGTTCTGGGAGAAGGTGCCCGGGACGACCGAAGTGCCGTGGCACCAGCACTACCACCACGTCCTCGTGGACCCGCCGGTGACGCTCACGGCGTGGATTGCGCTGACCGACGTGACCGTCGAGAACGGCGCGATGGAGTTGATTCCGGGGTCCCACGACGAAGTTATCCCGGAAGTAGAGTCGCCGCCGAACAAGTCGTTCCAACACATGGCCGACCCCGACGAGTTCAGCACCGACGACACCCGCCGGATGGAAATCGACGCGGGCGAAGCGTTCATCTTCGACGAGCGGACGCTCCACCGGTCGTTCGAGAACACCTCCGAGGACCGGCGACGACTCGCGCTCACGATGCGCGTAACCGTCCCGTTCGCCTCGTTCGACCCGAAGGGCGTCGGTGGGGACGAAGAGAACGAGTTCACGACTGCGATGATGCTCAGCGGGACGAACACCGTCGGAAAGAACCGTACTATCGACCCGCCCACGTCCGCGGACTGAGCGCCGACCCGTCACCGAACTTCGCTGTTTTTAGCTTCTGGCGGGAGTCGGGGTGGAGTTATCGGCGTCTCTCCACTCACCGAGACCTACCGGGTCGAGATGGACGTGAACGTCTGCGACCGGTTCGATGTCGCGGACGCGCTCGTGGAGTTCTGATTCGATGTCGTGGGCCTCGACCACGGTTAGGTCTCGGCCCACTTCGGCGTGGAACTCCACTTCGATGACGTGGCCCGAATAGTAGGCCACGAAATCGTGAATGCCGTGGACTGCGGGATGTTCACGTATCCGGTCTTTGATTGCCTCTCGGTCCGACTCGGGGGGCGCGCTATCCGTGAGATATTGGACGTTCTCCCGCGAAATTTCGATTCCTTGGTAGATGACGAGCAGGCTCACAACCCCGCCCGCAATCGGGTCGAAGATTGGATAGCCGACCGCCATAGCGAGTACGCCCAGAAGGGCCGCCCCGGTCGTGTAGAGGTCGTTGAGGCTGTCCGTAGCGAGCGCACGGAGACTCGGCAGTTCGAGTTCCCGATTCACGTATCGGGTGTACCAGTAACAGACGTACATGTCGCCGAGTGCGAACAGGAGACCGACGACGAGCCAGAGGCTGTAGTCGGCAGTGACGCCGGTGAGCAACGAGCGGCCGGAATCGTAGAGCAGTTTGAGTCCGAGGAGGACGAGAACCCCGCCGACGAAGAGCGCGGAGAGCGGTTCGAATCGGTCGTGGCCGTGCGGATGTGAGCTGTCGGCGTCTTCGTGGACGGACCGTCCCAAGAGTAAGACGACACCACTTGCGAGGAGGTCAGCAACGGAGTGCGCTGCGTCGGCAGTGAGTGCGAGGCTCCCGGTGAGTAGACCAATCGACCCCTCGACGACAATCTTGAGGGCGTTTAACAGAACGTTCACCCACGAAACTTTGAGGAACGCCTCACGAGTTTCGGCCATCGAAACTTTCTTTTGTGCCGATTTCACTTAAGAGCGCTCATTAGCCGTGTTTAATCGAGTTTTTGATTCAGTCTAAAATCGCTGGGTCGCAGATTAGTCGGGACTCGGGGACCGATGTACGGCCGAACTCAGTCACTCCTTACCGCGCTACCCAGACGGCACCGCCCAAAGAAACAATTATATTTCTTTAACAATTGTATAGTTGTCCCCAAGCGCTCGGACGCGCCCACCGAGAGCGGGCGAGAGGAAGCCGACGACTGTCTCGTCAGTCGTCGTCAGCCATCGGCCGCGCGGACTCCGGTCGTTCCTCGGCGACTTCGTGGAGTGCGTTGGTCACGGTGCCGTGTTCGGAGGCGTGGGGTCGGCCCGGTGCGTCGTCGTAGCCGTAGTCGAAGATGCGGTTCCGGTTGAGACTCAGCTTCGTGAACTCGGGTTGGAGCAGGTCGAACAGCTCGAACCGGTCTTCGAGTTCGGGGAACCGGGCCTGATAGTCGAGAATCGTCTCGCGGGCGTGGGTCCAGAACTCCTCCTCGGGGTAGTCCTCGTGGACTTCCAGCACGTCCGCGACGTACCGAAGCACGCAGACGAACAGTCCACAGAAGATGAACTGACAGAGACCTTCCGGTGGCTCTTTCCGGAGAACCTCGTGCATCTCGTCGGGAAGTGCCTCCAGTTCCGGCAGGGGTCGGTCGCTCACGTTCACGTCGTCCACGAAGTCCTTGACGGCGAGTCGCGTCGGAACGCCGTCCTCCACGACGAGCATCGTGTTCTGGCCGTGGGGTGAGAACACCGTCCCGTACCGGTAGAGGAAGTGCAGGAGCGGCGGAAGCACGGTGTCGAAGAACTCTGACAACCACTCGTCCAGCGTGAGACCCGACTGTTCGACCAGTCGGGAGACGTAGGGAACGCCGTCGCCGTCTACGTGCATGAGCGACGAGAGCGTAATCGCGCGCTCGTCGTCTTCGAGGAAGGTGTAGATGGACTCGCGCCAGACGACGCCGAGCAGTTCGTGGTACTGGTAGGGCGACCCGTCGATGTCGGTGAAGTCCGAGTGGTCGTAGTTGAGACCCGCGATTTCGCCCGGCAGGACCAGCCCTTCGTCCTGCAAGAACTCGTCTCGCTCGTAGATGCCCTTGATGTACTCGGTGACGGTCGGCGCGAGTTCGGTGCGTTCGCCGGGAAGTCCCCGCCAGACCAGCGTGTTCAGAATCTTCATCGGAACCTTGACGTGGTGTTTCTCGTCGTGGTCCACGTTGACGAACGTCCGGACCGACTGCTGTGGCAGGTACTCGTCGGGTCCATCGCCGAGCGGAACGATGTCGTCGGCCGCGATGTCGTCGGCGAACAGCGGAACGATGCTGTTGTTCCACTGCCAGTCGTGGACCGGCAGGAAGTAGTAGGCGTCGGGGTCCAACCCCTGCGAGGCGAGTCGGTCGCGGAACTCGCCGTAGCGGTCGCCGAGTTCGCTCTCGACCAGCGAGTCGTGTTCGACTTCCTCCGTGGCGACGAAGGTTGCCTTCTCCGCGCGGACCGCGACCCACGAGAGTTCGACGGGGTTCTTGCGCTCGGGGGCGAACTCCCGGTAGTCGTCGTACCCCCACCCGAGTCGGCCCTTGTTGTAGGTAATCCACGGGTGGCCGTCCATCTCGCCTTCGAGGTGGGCGTAGTCCAAATCGAGGGGGTCGAAGCTCTCGTCCCGACCGCGATTTCTGGCCTCGATGTGGGCGTCGGCCAGCAGGGTCCGCTTGTACTCGCGGACCAAATTACCCTCGGTCAGACCGTCGAGGTCCCTGTTCTCGCCGAGGTCCCGGAGCAGGCGGAGGGGGTCGCCGAGCGGTTCCCACTCGCCGTCGGCGCGGCGCTCTACCGTCTCGCCGTGGACGTGGAGGCTGTCCATCAGTCGCTCGGTGGCCTCGAACCGATACGCGGCGTCTCCGAGGTCGAATCGGTAGGTCGAGCGGTCCTCGCCGGTCTCGACCTTTCGCGGGGCGATTATCTCCTCGTAGGCGAACTCTTCGAGCATCTTCGTCAGGAGTCGGCCTTCGACCGTCTCCCAAATCTCGGCGTCCAGTGCGTCGTTCAGGGTTGCGTCGTTCGGATTCATGGTTAGTCTCGGGTGAGGGGAGTCGATTCGCTCTCGCGTCGGCGAGAGGTGTCGGGCGTGCGCTCGGCGAACCGTTCGACCGCGAAGTCCTGATACACGGTGTCGTCGTCCTCGGGGAAGACCTCCCGGCCGACGAGTCTGTTCACGAACTTCGTGTTGCGGTAACAGCCGAGTCCGAGGTCCGGGACGCCGACGCCGTGGGTGTGGAGTTCGGCGTTCTGGAGGAACACGTCGCCCGTCACGTCGAGCGAGAGGCGGTGGTCCCGCGTCACCTCGAACCGGCCCTTCTCGTCCCAGTGGATGGTCTCCTCCAGCGGGTCGAGGAAGTCCGGAATCGGACGCTCGTAGCCGGTTCCGAGGACGACCACCTCGCTCTCGTGGACGAACGACTCGTCGGCCTGCCACTGGTGGCAGTCGAGCGCGTAGGCGTCTCCGACCGGTTCGATGTCCCGCACGTCGGTCATGGCGAACATCCCCACGTCGGGGTCCCGGTCGCCGATGGACCGCCGGTAGAGCAGGTCGTAGATTTCCGCGCTGGTCTCGGGGTCGATGCCCTTGTAGAGGATGTCCTGATTCGGAATCAGGTCGTCTTTGACCGACTGGGGCAGGTCGTAGACGTACCGGTCGTACTCGGGCGTGAAGTGCTGGAGACCCAGTTTCGAGTACTCCATGGGGAAGAACCCCTCCGAGCGCGTGAGCCAGTCGAGTCGGTAGTCGCCGTCGGGTTGCCGGTCGAGCAGGTCCTGAAACACCTCGGCCGCGCTCTGGCCCGACCCGACCACCGTAATCGAGTCGGCGTCGAGACACCGGTCGCGCCGGAATCGGTACTCGGCGGTGTGGAACACGTCGGTCTCGGGGTGGCCCCGCAGGCTCTCGGGGACGGAGGGCCGACTCCCGATGCCGAGCGCGAGGTTCCGAGCGCGGTAGACGAGTTCCTCGCCGGTTTCGAGGTTCCGAGCGGTGACGACGAAGCAGTCCGCTTCGTCGTCCCACGTCACGCTCTCGACCCGGCGACTGAACCGGCACGAGTCCAAACGCTCGGCGACCCACCGGAGGTAGTCGTCGTACTCCCGGCGGGGAATCTGGAACGTCTCGTAGAAGTAGAACTCGTAGATGCGGTCACGCGCCCGGAGATAGCTCAGATAGCTGTGGGGGTTGGTCGGGTCGGCCATCGTCACGAGGTCCGCGAGGAACGGCACTTCGAGGGTCGCGCCCTCGACGAGCATCCCCTCGTGCCACGCGAACTCGGCGTCCTGTTCGAGGAACACGGCGTCTACGTCGGCGTTCTCGTCGGCGTTCGCGCCGTCGAGAAGGGCCGCGAGTCCGAGGTTGAACGGGCCGAGTCCGACCCCGAGAACGTCACGGACGTTCTCGGTCCCGCCGTCCGCGGCGGTCGGGTCGCGGTCGCTCATTCCATCACCTCCCGCTCGAACCGCTCGCGCTCGCAGACCATCAGCAGGGCCGTCTTCTCGTCCGTCTCGATTTCGCGCTGGGGTTCGAAGCCGCACTGCTCGAAGACGTGGTGGACGATTTCGTTGCGCACGTCGGGTTCGGTCACGATTCGGTCGGTCTCGCCGTGGCGGAACTGCATCTCCGTCACCGCCCGCAGGAGCGGTTCGGCGTACCCCTGCCCCAGATACTCCGGCGGGCCGATGAGGAGGTGGATGCCTTGGTCGGTCGGGTCGGCGTCGTAGTAGTCGGCGATGGGGTCGTCGGCCGCCCAGTAGCACTCCCAGTAGCTCATCGGCACGTGGTCCAAGTGACCGACGTAGGGGGTCATGTGGTCGTCGGCCAACTTCTCGGCCAGCGCGTCGCGGAACTCCGGCAGGGGGTCGTCCAACTGCCAGTAGGGGAGAACGTGGTCCTCGTTGAGCCACGCGTGGAGCATCCCCAAGTCGTCCATCTCGGCCCGCCGGAACGAGACGGTCCTGTCGATTTCCTCGTCGTGGGTCTGGAAGTCGTAGGGTGCGGCGACGATGCCTCCGGGACCGGTCATCGCCGAGTCACCTCCCGCGGGACTTCCGTGACGAGTGGATTCTCCACGTCGGCGTACACCGACTGGTTCTCTAAGGACCCGACGAGTTCGTCCATGTCGTGGAACCGCGTGAGCAGGTTGGCCTTGCACGGAAGGGTCTCCTCGTCCAGCAGGCCGTCCAACAGCGACGACGACTCGCGGTCGAACTTCCGGCAATGCTCCAACTCCTCGCGCAGAATCCCGAGCAGGTCGCGCTCGTCGGCCAGTCCCGCGGTCCCGAAGGCGTTGATTAGGCCGAACAGGTTGTTCAACACGACGTAGTACCGGATGCGCTCGTCGGCCACCTCGTCCGGGCAAATCGTGTCCGCGCGCTCGCCGACGCCCGGTAGCAGGTCGTCTAACTCCTCGTACTGCGACTCTGGGAAGTAGTAGCCCTGATTGTCCCGGTAGTAGAAGGCGTCGGGGTAGCCATCTTCCAGCGCGAGGACGCCGTTCTGCTGGTGGGCCTCGACGCCCAGTCCGCGTTCGAGGTAGAGCCACAGAATCGGTCGCAGGGAAATTTCGAGGTATCGGCGGAACCAGTCCCGACTCACGGCCTCGGTCGAACGACCCTCTCGGTCGGCGAGGGTCCGGACGACTTCGCCCAACCGCGACCCGTCGCCCGAAATCCGGTCCTGACAGAGCGCGACCACCGGTCCAGCGTTCTCGGCGTCCGCGCCCCGGAAGGCGTTCTCGCGCAGGACGACCTCGAAGCCGGATTCGGCCCCCTCGCCGATGTCGAGGGTGAGCGACGCCGGGTCCCGAACCACGTCGAAGTCGGGGAATCGCTCGCGCAGGTCGTCGCCGAGTTCGGTGTCGAGCAGTTCCGCGATTGCGACCCCGCGGTCGAGTTCCGGGCGCTTGTTGACGCGCTCGGAGTTGGTAATCTCGACGTTGAGCGACCCCTTGACCATGAAGGGCGCGTCGGGCGCGTAGAGGGTCCGGACCGAACTCGTCGGGTGGAACTCCCGGCCGACCTGCCCGAGCGATTCGAGTCCGTCGCCCAACTGCTCGCGCACGTGGTCCTGTTCGAGCAGGTAGTCGGCCTGCCACGGGTGGACCGGAATCAGCACGTCGTCGCTCTCGACGTGTTCGGCGACGAACGAGTCCGAAACCTCGGGGTCCTCGCGGAGCGCGGCCTTCACCCACTGGCTGGCCGAGTCCGCACCGGCCGAGTCCGCACCGACAGATTCGGCGCTTCCGGCGTCTCGGCGAGACGCCGGAAGCGCCGAGTCCTGCCAGACGAGTTCGGGGTCGGCCCGGAAGTAGTGGAGCGCGAACGACCCTTCCAACTCGGGCGCGTAGGTCGGCGACTCGTGGGGCGGGATGCCTTGGCGACTCTTCGGCGTCGGGTGGAGCAGGTGGCCGAACACCAGCGACTGCTCGGCCTCGCGGAACGTCGTCTCGAAGCCGTAGAGTCGGTCGGCGTCGTCTCGTCGGGCCTCCACGAACCGGGCGACGTTCTCGCAACTCTTGAGGACCCGCAGGAGGAGTTCGTCGCGGTTTCCGGCGTCCTCGCGGGTCAGCGAGAGTTCCTTCGTCACCAGTGACGCCAGCGTCACGTAGTCGAGTTCCAGCGTCTCACCGTCGCCCTCGCCCTGCCGGTAGTACCCCGGCAACTCGAACAGGTGGCGGTCGGTCGGCGACCGATACCGGACCGGGACGTAGAGGGTCGTCGCCTGTTCGGGCAGGGGGACCCGGACCGCCCGCTCGCGACCGTTCGTCGGCGCGGGGACCGACTCGGCGTCCACGACTTCGTAGTCGCCGGTCTCACGGAGGTAGCAGTTGAGGAAGCTGTGCAACGTCGCGGATTCTGCGATGTCTGTCGGATTCATCGTCGGAGTGTCCGGTCTGCGACTGCGATGGTTCGCGCACGGTTCCGCACGGCGTCCAGCACGTCGGCAACGTCCTCGACGGTCGTCTTGGGGTTCAGCAGGGTGAACTTCAGGCTGGTCGTGCCATCGACCTCGGTGCGGCCGACCACGCCGTCGCCGTTCCGGAGCAGGGCCGCCCGGAGCGCGGCGTTGAGCCGACCCACCCGGTCGTCGCCGACGCCCTCGGGCCGGTACCGGAACACGACCGCGTTGAGCGTCGGGTCGTTGACCAACTCGAAGTCGGGCGCGTCGGCCAACAGGTCGGCCACCTCGTCGGCGAGTTCGAGCGTGGATTCGACCAGTTCGGCCAACCCCTCGCGGCCGAGCGTCCGGAACGTGACGTACGGTTTGAGCGCGTCGAACCGGCGGGTGGTCTGGACCGACTTCGAGACCAGATTCGGCGCGCCGAGGTCTGCTTCCTCGGGGTTGAGGTAGGTCGCCGACCGCCGAATCAGGTCGAAGCGGTCGCCGTCTCGCACGAGGAAGGCCCCGCAACTGATTGGCTGGTAGAACAGTTTGTGGAAGTCCACCGCCAGCGAGTCGGCGCGCTCGATTCCGGCCAACTTCTCGCGGTGGGCGGGAGAGAGCGCGAGCGCCCCGCCGTAGGCCGCGTCCACGTGGAACCAGAGACCGTGTTCGTCGGCGCGGTCCGCGAGCGAGTCGAGCGGGTCGATGCTCCCGAAGTCGGTCGTGCCCGCGGTGCCGACCAGCGCGAACGGTTCCCGTTCGCGCTCCCGGAGGTCCGCGATTGTCGCGTCGAGAGCGTCGGGGTCCATCCGGTAGTCGTCGTCGGTAGGGACGGTCACGACCGCGTTCTCGCCGAGACCGAGGTGGGCCGCCGACTGCTCTGCGGTGAAGTGGGCCGCCTCCGAACAGAGGATTCGCATCGACTTCGACTTGTGCGGGAGACCCGACTCCTTGACTCGGCGACCGAATCGCTCGCGGGCGAACCAGTTGCGAGCCAACAGGAGCGCCTGAAAGTTCGACTGGGTGCCCCCGCTGGTGAACACGCCGTCACCGCCCGGACCGTAGCCGAACAACTCGCAGAGCCGGTCTACCATCCGGCGCTCGACGTGGGTCGCCGCGGGACTCTGGTCCCACGAGTCGAGCGACTGGTTGGTCGCGGCGATGGCGGTTTCGGCCGCGAGCGCAGGCACCAGCGGCGGACAGTGGAGGTGCGCGATGCAACTCGGGTCCGGGACGCCCACCGAGTCGGCCAGCACATCGTCGCCGACCTCCGCGACGGTTTCGGCGAGGGGTTGGCCCTCGTCGGGGAGGCAGTCGCGCTCGGCGAATCGGTCGTCCAGACGCTCGGAGGCCGCGCCCGAGTAGGGGGTCGCGTTCTCGGCGAACGCTTCGACCACTGCCTCGCTCGCCTGCGAGACGGCTTCGCGGTAGGCGTCGTTCCCGGCCTCGGTGCCGAGAAAGAGGTCGTCGGCGCTCGTCATGGCGACGCGCCGACCTCCGCGGACCGGGCGTCGGTCTCCGCGACGGCCGCTTCGACCGACTCGCGGAAGATTCGGCCGATGTCCTCGATTTGGTCCTTCGAGACGATTAGCGGCGGCAGGAACCGGACGGTCGAACCCTCGCGGCCCCCGCGTTCCACGATTAGCCCGCGGTCGAAACACGCCGACTGGACCGCCTCGGCGAGGTCGGGGTCGGGCGGGTGCGCGCCGAGACTGTCGGGTTCGGCCGCGGTATCGACCATCTCGGCACCGAGCATCAGCCCCCGACCCCGAACGTCGCCGACTTCGGCGAAGTCGTCGGCCGCCGCGTCGAGGTGGTTCTGGAGGCGCGCACCCATCCTCTCGGCGTGACTCGGCAGGTCCTCCTCGACGATGTACTCGATGGTGGCCTTCCCCGCGGCCATCGCCAACTGGTTGCCTCGGAAGGTGCCGGTGTGCGCGCCCGACTCCCACTCGTCTAACTCCTCGTCGTAGAGGACGACGGCGAGGGGAAGGCCGCCGCCGACCGCCTTCGAGAGCGTCACCACGTCGGGGGTGATACCGGCGCGCTCGAAGTCGTAGAGGTCCCCGGTCCGGCCGAGTCCCGACTGAATCTCGTCCACCACGAGGGGTACGTCGTGTTCGCGGGTGATTCGGCGCATCTCCCGAAGCCAGTCGGCGGGCGGAGCGATGGACCCGCCTTCGCCCTGCACGGGTTCGAGGACCATCGCCGCCGGGTCGGTGAATCCGCGTTCGGGGTCGGCGAGCAGTCGCTCGACGTACTCGCTTCCGACTTCGTGGCCGCCCTCGCCGATTCCGAAGGGGCACCGATAGGAGTAGGGGTACGGAAGGTGGTGGACGTTCCCCATCGTCCCCGGCACCTCGGCTTTGGGGTCGGTGTCGCCCATCAGACCGAGCGAACCGTGAGTCATGCCGTGGTAGCCGCCGCGGAACGAGAGGACCGAGCGGTTACCGGTCGCGGTCTTGGTGAGTTTCAGGGCGGCCTCCACCGCGTCGGTACCCGCCGGACTACAGAACTGAATCTTCGCGGAGTCGGCGAACTCGTCGGGGAGACTGTCGAACAGCGTGTCAACGAACGCTTCCTTGACGGGCGTCGTGATGTCGAGGGTGTGCATCGGCCGGTCGGCCGCCATCGCGTCCTCGATTGCCTCGACGACGACCGGATGGTTGTGTCCGAGGTGGAGCGTTCCGGCCCCGGCGAGACAGTCGTAGTAGGTGTCGCCGTCGGCGTCGGTGACTTCGACGCCTCGGGCTTCCCGAATCGCCATCGGGAGGTGACGGGGGTAGCTCCGCGCGTTGGACTCTCTGTCGGCCTGCTTGTCGAGCAACCGAGCGTTCGAAGCGCCCGCGTACGCCATCTCAGTTCACCGCCTCGGCGAACGCAGTTCGGTCGGTCGCCTGTTCGAGTCGGAGTGGATTTGGTCGCGTCACAGTTTTTAGGCCGACCTAAAAATTGAAAAGTATTTCTATACGGCCTAATTCATGTAATTTAGGCTAGCCTAAAACGGGCGAGAGGCGTTCGGCCGACTACGCTCGAAAGTACAATCACCACTCCGAGATATTTTAGGCGAACCTAAAAGCGTTGCGTGTCGCAAACTCACCGACCCCGCCGTAGTGCCGTATCGACGGCCGGGTCCGGAACTTCCGCCGTTTCCGACGCGTGGACTGCGAGGCGTGCGCGACGGAGGGGAACCGCCGAACTGCCCGTCCCCGCTCTCACTCGCTCTCGGCGCAGGGGAGTCCGCCGTGCTGGCACCACCGGCAGTGGTCCCCGGAACGATACTCGTCGAACGCCGTCGCCTCGATGTCGCTCATCGTGTCGGTCAGGTCCGAACGCACGGCGTCGAGTTCACCCTCATCGAACGCGCGCATCTCGACTTTCGGCCCGAGTTCACCGACGTAGGCGTACCCGGCTTTGGAGACGGGTTCGTCGTACAGGTCGCGACACGCGAGCAGATACAGCGGTAGTTGTCTGTCGCCCTCGATGTCGCGGTGACGCTCGGTCGCCTTGTAGTCGATGACGACTAACTCGCCGTCGTGATTCCGATACACCGCGTCCACGAACCCGACGACTTCGTGGCCGTCGAGGGTCAACTCGAATTCGCGCTCTGCGTCGAGCAGTTCCCATTCGCTCACGTCGAGTTCGAAGTAGCGGTCGATACACGCCCGGACTGCATCGACCGGGGCTTTCGAGCCTCGTCGTCCCCCGAGTCGGTCGCAGAGTTCGTACCACGCGTCGGGGTCCGTCTTCCCCTGCGTGTTCGCCGCCTCGGCAACGTCGTGGAACAGCAGGCCGATTTCGCGCTGTGAGACGCCGCCCGTCTCGTCGCTCTCGGGAGTCCGGTAATCCGGGAAGGCATCGACCACGAAGTCGAGATAGTGCTGTCGCGGACACTGCTCGTAGCGTTCGAGCGAGGTGTAACTGTGTCGAATCGCGGGGTCGGCGCTCGGCGTTCCGCCGAGGCTATCGACATCGAACACGTCTGGTTCGCTCGCGCCATCGAGTTCACCGGCCGCGGAGCGGTCCGCGAGCGCGAGAACCCGCTCACGACCCTCTGCTGGCGAGAGTACGTCGCCGTCGTACCGGACTTCGCCGCCGATGTCGCCGACGACGGTCGAAGCGAGCGAGTCCGTCCAGTCGGTCGCAGTCTCGGGGAGACACGCCCGCAGGTCGCGCCAAATCGGGAGGTGGCCGCTTCCGGGACGCCACGGAGCGGTCTCGGGAAGAATCTCCTCGACTGCCTCGCGGACCGCGCGTTCGTCGTCCGTTTCGTCGGCCGCCGGTCCGCCGTGGAGAACGAGCAGTTCCTCCGCGCGAGTCAGGCCGACGTGGAGGACGCGGCGACTCTCTCTGGCGTCGCGGGCCACGAGGTCCTCGCTGAAAGCCGACTCGGGGTCGCCCGAGAGCGCGGTTTCGAGCGTGTCGTAGGTTCGTGCGTCGGGTGCCCACTCCTCGGCCGTGAGTCTCGGCATCAACACGACCGGGAAGTCGAGACCTTTGCTCTTGTGGACGGTCATGACGTTCACGGCGTCGTCTGCGAGTTCGGGCTGGCTCGCCGGGGACGACCCGCTCTCGTCTAACAGCGAGTCGTACCGTCGGAGCGAGTCCACGAACTCCGCGGTGAGCGGCGGTTGCACCGCTCCGTCGCCGTACTGCTCGACCACTTCCTCGACCCGCGTGAGGTCGCGGCGCTCGCGTTCGCTGAGATACCACTCGACGTTCGTGATGTCCTTGAGTTCTCGGTAGAGGCGCGAGAGCGAGACCGTCTCGCGGAGTTCGAGCAGTTGCGAGGCGTGACCGCGCGCTTCCCGAACGCGGTCCGGTTCCTCGAAGGCGTCGAGGGGAATCTCGCGGAGTCCGGCCAGCACGCCCTCGTCGTGGTCGTTGAGACGCCGGAGGTCGGCGTCGGTCAGTCGGTACCGCATCGTCAGCACTCGGTTCCAACTCACGCCGTCGTCGGGGCGAGCGAGCGCCTTCAGGTACGCGACGACGGTCCGGACGCCGACCGACTCCGAGGTGAGGTCGCCCGCGACTCGATAGGGGACGCCCGCGCGCTCGAACGCCTCCAGAATCGGGGTCGCGTGGTCGTTCTTCCGGACGAGGAGCGCGATGTCGCCGGGAGCGTACCCGCGGTCGAGTTCGGCGGCCTCCCCGCTCAGGAGGTTCTCGACGACGGTCACGAGTTGCCCGACGCGCTCGTCCTCGTCGTCGGCCTCTTCGACGGTGGCGACGGGACTGGCGTCGTATTCCGGTTCCTCGACGCGCGTGAGCGTCTTCTCGCTCTCGCGTTCGTCCAGTCGTTCGAGCGCCTCGTTTGCGAGGTCCAGAATCGGCTGGTGGGACCGGAAGTTCTGTTCGAGGGGTTCGTCCGCGAGGTCGTCGCCGAACTCGTCGTCCAACTCGTCGGTGACGTTGGCGACGTGTGCGCCGCGCCACTCGTAGATGGCTTGGTCGTCGTCGCCGACCACGAACAGGCGGCCCTCCGAGACCAGCGAGGTCACGAGGTCGAACTGGAGGCGGTCGGTGTCCTGAAACTCGTCGCAGAACACGTAGTCCCATCGGTCGGCGATTTCGTCGCCGACCGCCGAGTCGAGCAGACGCTCGGCTTCGACCACGAGACCGTCGAAATCCAGCAGGTCGCGCTCGGCCAGTTCGCGCTCGTAGGCGGCGTAGCCAGCGTTCAGGTCGCGCGCGGTCTTGCACTCGTCGGTGAACGTCCGGAGTTCGTCGGTGAGTTCGAGGTTCAGGTCGTCGGGAATCCCCGAAGGCGCGCCGCTGGCGTAGCCGCCGAGCAGGTACTTCGGGAGCTTGTGGGCGTCGTCGGGGAGCGTGCGCTCGCCGTTCTCGTGTGCCTCGAACGCGGCAACGAGGGCGTCACAGAGGTCCAGCAGTCGGTCGAGGAAGTCCGCGACGCTGGCCTCGACGCCCTCGTCGCCGAGGGCGTCTCGCTCCTCGGTCAGGTCGGCGCGCACGTCCGGGATTCCGTCGAGGACGGTCGAGACCGACCGGCCGCCGAGGTGGTCGCTGGCGCTGGCCTCGATTCGGTCCGGAATCTCGGCGAGTTCGTAGACGCGCGCTGGCGACCCGAGGAAGGCGTCGATGTCCTCGGGCGTAACGGCGCTTCGCTTCATCGACTCGATAAACGAGCGCAGTTTCGAGGCCGCGCCGGTCGCGTAGGAGTCCGGGCCGTAGACGTTGGGCTTGACCGACCGGTACTCGATTTCGTCCAGCACGTCGAGGCGGACGGCGTCGGTCTCGGCGTCTGTCGCCACCTCGAAGTCGGGGTCGATTCCGGCGTCGTATGCGTAGTCGGTCAGGAGTTCGTTACAGATGGAGTGGTAGGTGTAGGCGTCGATGTCGTAGCCCGCGGTCCCGAGTTTGGCGTTGAGTTTCTCGCGCATCGAGTCGGCGGCGTTGTTCGTGAACGTCAGCGCGAGGATGCGGTCGGGCGAGACGCCGCGTTCGTCCACGAGATGCTCTATCTTCCGGACCATCGTGAACGTCTTGCCCGTGCCAGCGCCCGCGAGGACGCGCATCGGGTAGTCGTCGGACTCGATGATAGTCTCTTGTCGGGGTTTCGGTTCCTCGTCGTCGTCGGTGGTCGGCAACCAGTCGGGAGCCTCGTCGGTCATCGTCGGACCTCCTCGGTGAGATACTCGGGGCACATCGCTCGGTAGTCGCAGTCGGGACACGCCTCCTCACGAATCAGCGAGGCGGGCGCGGGGTCGTAGTCGGCGTCGGTGATGCCGCGGTGGGCGCGCTCGGCGAGCGCCCAAATCGCGTCGTAGTACTCCTCGTAGGCCCGCGTCGTCTCGCGGGGTTTCCCGGTCACGGAGACGCGATACCCGTCGGGGGTCGCCTCGAAGTCCCGGTCGTGGAGCAGTCCGTAGAAACTGAACCGGACGGACGTTCCTTCTTCGTAGCGGTCCGACTGCTTGATGCCCTCGGTGTAGGCGGCGGTCTGGAAGGCGTTTTTGACTCGCTTGGCTTCGTGGGCCTCGCCGTCGAGGTGGGCTACGAGTCGGTCGCCCGACCAGTGGCCGAGGACGCCCCCGACGGTTCGCTTGTAGTCCACGAGGTGGAGTTCGTTCTCGGACTCGTCGTAGAGAACGTTGTCTACCTTCCCGTGGAGACCTATCCCCTCGTGGACGCACTCGACCCACTTCTCGGTCGCAATCGACCGGCGGGCGTGGTCGATGCCGTCGCCGTCCTCGGGGTCGAAGAACGAGTCGATTGCCGCGCGGTTCTCGGCGCGCTGGAACTTTCGGTGCGCTCGGGAGGCGTACTCGTCTTCGTCTTCGTGTTCGTCCCACTTCTCGGGGAAGATGTCCATCGCTCGCCGGTGGACGGTCTCGGGGTCGTCGCTCGGGTCGGTCGCCTCGCAGACGGCCTCTATCGTCTCGTGGTAGACGCGGCCCTGATTCGGGTAGAGTCGCGTCTCGTCGGGCGTCTCGATTTCCTGCTCGCACTCGTGGTCGTACTTGCGCTGGCAGTCGGCGTAGGTCGCCAACCGCGACGGCGAAAGGAACGTCGGGTCAGTCACGCCGAACCCTCCCGTCGGCGTCGCGCCGAACTCGTCCATCCGCGAAGTCGATGCGCGCACGGAGCGCCTCCCTGAGGTCTTCACCGCGTTCGCCGCTCTCGTCCAAGAGTCGGTCTATCTCCCCGAACTCCGCTTCGAGTGCGTCGAGCGAGACGGTCACGTCCCTGCTGTTGGTCCGGCGCACGTCCGCGAGCGCTCGGTCGGGGCGCGAGAGCAGATACTCCTCGGCGGTGCCCTCGCCGTGGATGCCCGATTCGGTCGCCTCGGTAAGCCACGGGAGTCGTCGGTAGGCCTCCGCGAGGAACCGCGACGGTTGGACGCGCCGGTCGAGCGCCGTGCCCTCGTGTTCGTAGAGACAGCAGTAGAGTCGGTCTCGCGCCGTCGCCGCGCCGACGGCGAGGCGACGGCGCGCGTGTTCGGCGTGGTACCGGCGGAACGGACGACTCGAAGCGGTCGAATCGGTGGGGAACGTCGCTTCGACGCCGCCGTCGTCTACGTCGGTGACGCCCGGATAGTCGGCCATCCCCGCGACCCGTTCGTCGGGAAACAGTCGCGTCAGCGACGGGTCGCCGGGATACGCCTCGTCAACCACGTTGGTCAAGAACACGACCGCGAAGGAACCGTTCTTGAGCGACTGAAGGTGGTCCACTCGGACCCCGCCGTCCCGGTCGATGGAACTGGTCCGGGTTCGCTTCGGGGCGTACTCGTGAGCGCGTTCGAGAACCGTGACGAGCGACTCCCACGTCGAAGCAATGTAATCCGTGTCTTCGACTGACTCCGCAATTGCGAAAGCATTCTTTACATTGCTAAACTGGGTTCGGGCGTCCAGCGGCGACTCCGCTCGGCCGATGCGGGCTTTCAGGTTCGATTCGGTCGCCCACCGCCGGAGCGGGTCGGCGAGTCCGTCCATCGCGTCGAGTTCTTCGAGCATCGACGCGTCCGGAAGCGGGTCGGCGGCGAGTTCCGGGTCGGCGGCGAGTTCCGGGTCGGCGGCGAGTTCCTCTCGGTCGTCGCCCGCGAGCGAGCGCGCGACGCGAAGCAACTCGCGGACGGCCGGGTCGTCCCCGAATCCCGTCACGGTCGCCGAGGAAGTCGCAATTCCCTCCCGCCGGAGTTCGCTAATCGTCTCGGTCACGGCGGTCCCGCTCCGTTCGACGGCGACGGCGAAGTCGTCGTACGCCAATCCCTCTCGCGCTCTGAGCGCCCCGATTTCGTCGGCTATCGCGCCGAGTTGGTCGGCGGGAGTCTCCGACGAGAGGACGCGCACCGACCCCACCTCGGGGTCCTCGGGGACCGTTCCGCGTGCGAGGTGCGCCGCCGTCGCCATCGGCCGAGTCGCGGGCGGACGCTCGCGTTCGTCCCGTCGCCGTGAGAACGAGACGTGGTTGGTGACGGGACCGGGTTCGACCCACGTCCGTCGGACGCTCGCGTCCGTCTCCGCGATGCAGACGAGTTCCCGGCCGTCCGCCAGCGCGGAGAGGTACTCTCGGTCGGGCGGCAGAAACTCCTCGAACTCGACGGCCAACACCGCGTCCGCACCGACGATTCGGTCGGGGTCGTCGGCCTCGCGGAGTGCTTCGGTCGCTTCCGAGACGAGTTGCCCGCGTTCGAGGAAGTCGTGGTCGGCGAGCCACGCGTGGAAGGCGTCGAGTGCGTCGGCGATGTCCGCGAGTTCCGGCGTCTCGTCCATCGGCGCGTCCTGCCACGCGGCGGTTTCCATCAACTGCGCCACGTCGTCTTCGAACGAGGGGTTCGCCGACGCTCGCCGGAGGTAGTCGGTGTCCCACTCGTGGCCTTCGAGGAACCGGTGGACCAGTTCGCGTTGCATGTCGTCGGAGAGAACGGTTCTGTCGTCGGTCCGGTTCACCACGTCCGTCGCCTGTACGACGAGCGAAGTCACTCGCGGAACGCCAGCACCCGGAACCGCTCCGTCGAGGAGGCTTCGGAACGTCCGCATGCTGGTCGGCGTTCCGGTAATCACCACCACCTCCTCGGCGTCGTGCGACTCGAGCAACCGACGGTACCGTTCGGCGAGCGTGTCGCGCAACGCTCCGGTTGCGAACGGAACCGTGACGAGCGTCCCGTCGAACGAACGCGACTCAGACACCGGTATCGGCCCTCCGATTTCCTTCCCGCCGGAACTCACAGATTCGAATCGAGAGCATGGCGTGACGGTTGCACACCAGTATCACATAAATACCACCGTTCGAACCTGTCCGGGCGCTCGAACCGCGCGACAGTCGCGGGGAATCTCCCGGTGGTACGTCGGAGAGCGCGCGCGAGAAGAGACCGAATACTCGGGGAACGAACCGTGAATTAGCTGTCCGTGAGCCGAACGTAGTCGTTCACGACGTAGATGTAGCCGCGATTCAGGAGTTCGTCGAGCGCCACGTCGATTGTCGAGTCCTCGAAACCCTCCGCGCGTAGGTACGTCTCTACTTCGCCTCGCGGCAGTCCATCGGCCGTCGGCTCGATTTTCGGTTGCAAGCTCTCGAGTACCTCCTCTGCATACGTCGGTAGTGGTCGAGACGGTGAGGACCGCTCCATCACTCTTCGAAAGGCGACACACCCTCATGAACGTCGGCATTTCTGTAAGGAAAGTTATCTGACGGCGAGGCTCACCGAGACGGACCGCCGTTCGTCGCGTCTCAGTGGAGACCCATCGCTTCGATTTGTTCCTGATACCGGTTCCGAATCGTGACCTCGGTTACTTGGGCGACCTCGGCGACCTCGCGCTGGGTCTTCTTCTCGTTACAGAGTAGCGACGCCGCGTATATCGCCGCGGCCGCAAAGCCCGTCGGCGACTTCCCCGAGAGGAGACCCTGCTCTGCGGACTCGTCGATAATCTCGTTCGCCTTCATCTTCACTTCCTCGCTCACCCCGAGGTCGGAACTGAACCGCGGCACGTACTCTTTGGGGTCTACCGGTTCCATCTCGAGGCTGAGTTCCTTGGCGACGTACCGATACGTCCGACCAATCTCTTTCCGTTCGACGCGAGAGACCTCCGACACCTCTTCGAGACTCCGCGGGATACCCTCTTGGCGGCATCCGGCGTAGAGACAACTGGTCGCAACACCTTCGATGGACCGCCCGCGAATCAAATCCTCCTTCAGCGCCCGCCGATAGATGACCGACGAAACTTCCCGGACCGACCGGGGGACGCCGAGCGCGGAGGCCATCCGGTCGATTTCCGAGAGGGCGAACTGGAGGTTTCGCTCGCCCGCGTCCTTGGTCCGAATGCGCTCTTGCCACTTCCGAAGGCGACTCATCTGACTGCGCTTCTCCGAGGAGAGCGACCGCCCGTAGGCGTCCTTGTTCTTCCAGTCGATTTGGGTGGTCAATCCCTTGTCGTGCATCGTCTGGGTCGTCGGGGCACCGACCCGACTCTTACTCTCGCGTTCGCTGTGATTGAACGCGCGCCACTCCGGGCCACGGTCAATCGTCTGTTCTTCGATAACGAGTCCACAGTCTTCACAGACGACCTCGTTGCTGTCACCGCTCGTAACGAGGCTCTCAGCGTTGCATTCGGGACACTGCTGACCCTCTCGTTCCTTCTCGTTAGTTTCTGCTTCCGACGTGCGTTCGCGCGTCCGTTCGCGCTGGCGATTTGGCCGGGCCATTAGGTTTGAATCACAAATAACGGCCTGACCGTCTAATAAGTATGGTTCTGCCCCGCATACGGAAACCCCCCCGTTTCCGCGCCTCGTTTCGCTTGAAATCGCCGCTAGCGACCGCAGGGGCGTTTATTTGCCCTGAGGCGAGGCCGTCGTCGAGTTGGCGAGGCGTTCGTTAACACACTTCGCTCCGTTGACTAGTACGTCGGCGACCACGAACGGCAGGTGTTCTGTGAGTTACTGGCAAATCTGTCGGCACCGTTCCCGGCGGTCCAAATTTATCAGAAATCCATTCAATCCGCCGGTGAAACTGAGTCCGGAACCGAGTGGGCGAGGGTCGCGGGGACGGCGCAATATTCTTGTCGGTGGCCCTCTCAGCGTCCGTATGTCCCGGAGTCCACTCTCCGTTCTGTTCGCACTCGACGCGATACTTCTCGTTCTCCTCGTGATTGGATTCCAGTTCGTCGAACCCGGAACGCCCGAGTACGCGATTTCTCAGGTGTCGTTCGCCGTCATCGTCCTGACGGGTATCGGCATCTCGATTGCGGCGCGCCGCAATCTGACGTTTTTCGACTACTAACGTCGTCTACTCGACCCGTCTCTCTCTCTTGGCCGCTCGCGCGTTCCAAAATGACAGCACAGGTATTTATTAGGCACCTACACCAAAATTATCATGAAAAATATGTATATATAATGGGATATACTGGTACAGTATGCCCCATGAGCATACGGGACATAGGCGGAGAGACCACAGAAAGACGCGTCGGCGCGTTCTACAATCCATCGGGGCGGTAGGCGCTGCTGGCCTCGCTGGTTGTGCGGGTTCGAACGAGGACGCCGTTGAAGGCGACGGGACCGAAACGACGGAGTCCGAAAGCGGCGGCGAAACCGACGCCACCACGCAGGGGTCGGATTCGGTCGAGATGACCGACCGGACGTTCGTCACCTCGACGACGAACGTCCCGAAGGACATGCAGTTCAACCCGTACGGACAGCAGTACCCCGACCGTGCGGCGCTCGCGCTGTTCGAGAACCTCATCTACGTCAACGAAGCGACGAGCGAGTTCATGCCGGGCGTCCTCGAATCGTGGGACATCGGCGAGGAGTCGGTGACGCTCTCGGTTCGCGAGGGGTTCCACTGGCACAGCGGCGAGGCGGTCACGGCCGAGGATGTCGCGTTCAAACTCAAACTCGAAATCCACGACGGCGCGGCGCTCGGAAACGTCGTCTCGCCGGACGACGTTTCCGTCGCCGACGAAACCACGGTCGAAGTCGGCCTGAAGCGGGCCGTCGCCGACGAGGTGTTCCTCTACTCGCTGAAACCCATCGCCCTCGACACGCCTCCCGAGGAGTTCCGGGAGTTCCTCGACGCGTACGAGGCGGACGGGAAGGCCCCCGGACTCACCGAGAAGACGCTCGAAGAACCGAACGGGACGGGTCCGTTCGCGTTCGTCCACGCGCGAAATCAGGAACTGGTCGCCGAGCGCTTCGAGGACCACCCGGACGCGGAACACGTCAACTTCGCCCGGTTCAAGTGGAACTACCTCCAGTCGAACCAGAAGCAGTGGCAGGCACTGCGCACCGATACCGTGGACGGACTCGACAACATCTTCACGCCCGACAACATCGCCCAGTCGTACGGCGACCACGTTCGGGAGATTCAGATGCCCGCCAACTGGGGCATGGGCATCATGTTCAACCACGACCACGAACACTACGGTCAGCAGAACGTCAAGCGGGCCGTCCAGTACGTCATCGACCGGAAAAAGCTCGCACGGACGGCGGGCGAGAAGATGCACGTTCCCGTCGAAGTCCCCTGCGGACTGCCGGGCAACTTCGACGGGAGTTACGAGGACTGGCTCGGCGACTCGCTGTCGTCGTTCGACGCCTACGAGACGGACACCGACCGGGCGGCGAGTCTCCTCCGGGAGGCGGGTTTCTCGAAGGACGGCGGGACGTGGACCGACGCGGACGGCAAGACGCTCTCGTTCCCGTTCAAGATTCCCGCCGGGTGGAACGACTGGACCGCGGGCGGTCAGTCCATCGTGCAGGACCTTCAGGACTTCGGCATCGAGGCGTCGCTCAACCCGAGTCAGTCGTTCTGGGGCGACATCAACGACGGTCAAAAATACGTCGTCGCCGGACTCGGTTGGGCCGACGGAAAGCTCTACCCGTACTTCTCGCTCAACAAGCTTCTGAACAGTTTCCGGTCACAGACGGTTCTGAACTTCCCCTCGACGGTCGAGGTGCCGCCGCTGGGCGAACCGGACGGCGAACTCCGGTCGGTGGACCTCGAAGCCGAACTACAGGAACTCGCCGGACTGACCGGTGACGCGGCGAAACAGAAGACCCAAGAACTCGCGTGGGTCGTCAACCGCCATCTCCCGATGGCTCCGCTCATGGAGAAGATAGACCAGTCGTGGGTGACGACCGACGACTGGAACACGGTCACGGGCGACGACGAGGACGCCATCGTGGACTACCCGCAGTACTACCTGCCCCGCGAGGGGAAACTGACCGCGAAGCCGGAGTAAGTCACCGATGTACGGCTACTTCGTCAAGCGAACGCTACAGGCGGCGTTCACGGCCTTCTTCGTGATGTCGCTGTCGTTCGTGCTGGTTCGGCTCATGCCGGGGAACCCGGCCGACCAGCTTCGCGGGCAACTCATCCGCAACAACCCGAGTCTCTCCCAGCAGGAAATCAACCGCCGGGTCGCCAACTACATCAACATCGACTACAGTCGGCCGCTACACGAGCAGTATCTCACGTACGTCTCGGGCATCCTGCAGGGTGACCTCGGTCAGTCCGTCAGCCAGAACGCGCCGGTCTCGGAGATTCTGGGTGAGGCGCTCCCGTGGACGGTGTTCGCGTTCTCGGTCGCCATCCTGCTCATGTTCGCCGTCGGCATCTCCCTCGGCGCGCTCATGGCCTACAAGGAGGGTAGTCGGTTCGACGTGAGTACGACGGGTCTCGGTATCGTCCTCAACTCGACGCCGAACTACGTGACGGCGCTCCTGTTCCTCTACGTGTTCGGCTTCACGCTCGGGTGGTTCCCGACAAGCGGTCACATCTCTTCGAGCATCGTGCCCATCGTGGACCCGTTGCGGCCCGTCGCGACGGCCCAGTTCGTCGCCAGCGCGGTGTACCACGCGAGTCTGCTCATCGCCACCGTCGTCATCACCGGCTTCGGCGGCGTCGCGCTGGCGATGCGGGGCAACAGCATCCAAGTACTCGGCGAGGACTACCTCCGGGTCGCCCGACTCCGGGGTCTCTCGGACACCCGAATCGCCCTGCGGTACGTCGCCCGCAACGCCATCCTCCCGATGTACACGGGACTGCTGTTGGCGTTCGGTGCCATCGTCGGCGGGTCGGCCATCCTCGAACAGGTGTTCACCTACCCCGGACTCGGCTACTACATCGTCGCCGCAGTCGAAGCGCGCGACTACCCGCTCATGATGGGCGGGTTCGTCCTCATCACGCTGGGGGTCGTCGTCGGCGCGTTCATCGCGGACGTGACCTACGGACTCGTGGACCCCCGCGTCTCGACCGGAGGTGACGCCTCGTGAGCCAAGGCAACCAGTCCGAAACCAAACCGGCCGGGAGCGGCGGGTTCGGGACCGTCGCCGACTCGTCGCTGAGTCGCCGCGAGCGCTATCGGCGCGTCCTCGACCTCTGGGTCGTCGCGCCGTTCCGCGTCGTCTGGAACGACGTTCGCGCGCGCATCGGCACCGCGCTCGTCCTCGGGTTCGTCACCGTCGGGGTCGTCGGACCCGCGCTGGTCGCCGAACCCCGCGTCGGACAGGCACCGCTGCTCGTCGGTCCCTTCCGCGGCGGTATCGTCGGCGGAAGCTGGTACGAGGTGACGAACGCGTCGCTGTTCGGTCTCTCCGTGCCGTGGCTCGCGTTCCACTGGCCGCTTGGCACCGACAACGTCGGCCGCGGGATTCTCGAACAGGTCGTCCACGCGACGCCGCGAATGCTCACGATGGTTGCCACCGCGGGGCTGTTCGTCACGCTTCTGGGAACCACCGTCGGCGCGCTCGCGGGCTACACTGGCGGCCGACTCGACCAGTTGCTCTCGACTGCCGTGGACATCGTGTTGACCCTGCCGGGACTCCCGCTGTTGCTCATCCTCGTGGCGCTCCTCGAACCGGAGAGTCCGGTCGTCCTCGGTATCGTCCTCTCGCTACAGGGCTGGGCGGGGATGGCCCGCGCCATCCGGTCGCAGGTCCTCACGATTCGCTCGACTTCCTACGTCGAGGCGTCACGGGCGATGGGGCTGTCGACGCCAGCAATCGTCGCCAAGGAAATCGTCCCGAACATCATGCCGTTCGTGATGATAAACATGGTCAACGCGATGCGGAACGTCATCTTCGCGTCGGTCGGTCTCTACTTCCTCGGTCTCCTGCCGTTCTCGGAGGTCGTCAACTGGGGCGTCATGCTCCAACTCGCTTACTCGAACGGCGGCCTGCTCACGCTCGACGCCGCTCACTGGCTCCTCGTGCCGATGGTCTCCATCATCCTGCTGTCGATGGGACTCATCCTGTTCGCGCAGGGGATGGACCGCGTGTTCAACCCGCGCGTCCGGGCGCGACACGCGGAGACGACGGCGAACGGCGGCGACGAACCGGCCGAGTCCTCTCCCCGGACCGCCTCGCTGGGAGGTGACCTATGAGTCGGACTTCCGGGTCAGAGACCGAGGCGTCTCGGTCCGACGAGGAGGATGTCGTCCTCGAATGTCGGGACCTCTCGGTCTCGTTCGAGATGGACCGTGGAAGCTCCTACGTCGTCAACGACGTGGACATCGACATCAGACGCGGCGAGATTCTGGGCATCGTCGGCGAGTCCGGTTCCGGGAAGTCGATGTTCGCCTCGGCGCTGTTGAACGCCGTCGTGGACCCCGGACGGACCGACGGGAGCGTGACCTACTACCCGCGGGAGGGCGACCCCGTGGACGTTCTCGAACTCGACAAAGGGCCCCTGCGGAGCCTCCGCTGGGCGGACATCTCGATGGTGTTCCAAGGGGCGATGAGTTCGTTCAACCCGACGATGGCGTTCCGCGAACACTTCGTGGAGACGCTGGAAGCCCACGACTACGACGTTGCCGAGGGCATGGAGCGGGCCGAGGAGTTGCTCGCGGACCTCTATCTCGACCCGGAGCGCGTCCTCGATTCGTACCCGCACGAACTGTCGGGCGGGATGCAACAGCGCGCGCTCATCGCGCTCTCGCTCGTCCTCGAACCGGAGGTACTCGTGATGGACGAACCGACGGCGGCGCTGGACCTCCTGATGCAACGGTCTATCGTCAGCCTCCTGTCGGACCTGCGCGAGAAGTACGACCTCACGATGGTGTTCATCACCCACGACCTGCCGCTGGTCACGAAACTCGCCGACCGTATCGGCGTCCTCTACGCCTTCGAATTCGCCGAGGTCGGCGACACCGCCGAGATGGTGAGCGAACCGCGACACCCCTACACCCGTGCGTTGCTCAACGCCGTACCGAATCTCGACGCGCCGCTCTCGGAGATGCAACCGATTTCGGGGTCCGCACCCGACCCGGTGGACATTCCGGCGGGGTGTCCGTACCACGGGCGGTGTCCGATGGCGACCGACGAGTGTCGTGAGACCAAGCCCCGGATGGAACCGGTGTCCGAGACCCACGAGGTGGCCTGCCACCACTGGCCCGACGTGGACGACTACGTTTCGCTGGCGACGGAGGGGGACCGATGAGTAGCGACGAGACGGTCCTCTCGCTCTCGGACCTCGAAGTCCACTTCGAGAAGGAGGGCGGCGGACTGAACCCGTTCTCGGACCGCGAGACGGTACGCGCCGTCGACGGCGTGAGCCTCGACATCGGGGCGAACGATGTCGTCGCCATCGTCGGCGAGTCCGGGAGCGGGAAGACGACGCTCGGGAAGGCCGCGGTCGGACTCCAAGAGCCGACCGGTGGCTCGGTCAGCTACCGCGGACAGGACATCTGGCAGGCGAAGGGGTGGCGGTCGAACCCGTCGATTCCCCACGACGAGATTCGCCGGTCGCTCCAGATAATCCACCAAGACCCCGGTTCGGCGCTGAACCCGAACCGGACGGTGCTGTCGTCGCTCTCGGCCCCGCTGAAGAAGTGGGAGCCGTCGCTCGGCCCGGAAGACCGCGAGGCGAGAGTTCTCCACTTCATCGAGCGCGTGGGGATGACGCCGCCCCACGACTACGCGCATCGCTATCCCCATCAACTCTCGGGCGGCGAGAAACAGCGCGTCGCGCTCGTTCGGGCGCTGTTGATGAACCCCGACCTCATCCTCGCGGACGAGGCGGTGAGCGCCCTCGACGTGAGCCTGCGGGTCGAGATGATGGACCTGCTCCTCGAACTCCAGACGCAGTTCGACACCTCGTTTCTGTTCATCAGCCACGACCTCTCGAACGCCCGGTACATCGCCGAACACGCCGACGGCAGACTCGGCGTGATGTATCTGGGCGAACTGGTCGAACTCGGTCCCGCCGACGAGGTTCTCCGGAACCCCCAACACCCCTACACGAAGGTGCTGAAGTGGGCCACCCCGGAACTCGGTCGCGACGAGGGACCGAGCGAGCCACCGGTGCGCGAAATCGACATCCCGGACCCGGTGAACCCGCCGTCCGGTTGTCGGTTCCACACCCGGTGTCCGAACGCGACCGAGCGGTGCAAGCGGACCGCGCCGGACGTGACTTCGGTCGATAGCGACGGTCGGCACCGAGTCGCCTGCTATCGCTCGACCGACGACGACGCCTACTGGAACAGTGACCCACTCGATGGTGCAACAGTTGCGATTGACGACACGACTACCGATGACTGACGAACACTCCAAGACCGAGACGAATCGCACTACCGACGAACACTCCGAAGCCGACGAGAATCGGCCGCTCTCCCGTCGTGGGTATCTCACCGGCGTCGGCGCACTCGGGACTGCCGGACTCGCCGGTCGTTTGGCCGAGGCCCGCACGACGAGCGACACCGACCGCGCTCTCGACGCGACGAACGAGGCAGTCTCCGCCTCGGGCGTGGTCGATGTCGGTGCCGGAAGCTACACCACGACCCTCCCGTCCGGCGAGGGGACACCCCCCAGCGAACCCTACGCCACGAGTGACCTCTCTGCACCCTATCCGACGAACGACTGGTGGAGTAGCGTCCTCTTCGAACAGTACGGGTCGGCGACGTGGGCACATCCGCTCGTCGGCACGCCGACGAGCGAGGGACTCGACCTCTCGCATCCGACCGAGTGGCTGTTCTCGAACCAGAACGGGGACGCGAACCGCGACAACATCGCCGAGATGGACGACACCACCGACTTCACGCTATCGACCACCGGCGGGTCGTTCGCCGACACGCAGTGTGCGGGCTACGGCGACTGGCACACCGAGGTCCGATGGGGCGCGAGTGACTCGACTACCCCGACGCTCGACCTGACACTCGCACAAGGCTCCCCGTTCGTCTTCGCCGAGTTGACGGGAGCAGACGCCGAACTCTCGTTCGCGTCTACGCCCACCGTGTGGGCCGACCAAGGCAACGTCCTCGGACTCTCAGTCAACGGTCACCACTATGGCGTCTTCGCTCCCAGCGGAGCGACGTGGAGCGGACTCGGTTCGACGACGTTGACCAGCGCGCTCGGCGGGGCGGGGTACTTCGCCGTCGCCGTGCTTCCCGAGGCGACGGCGACGGCGCTCTCGCGCTACGAGTCGTACGCCTACAACCAGATTACCGGAACGACCGTCTCGTGGACCTACGACCAAGCCGCTGGCGAGGTGCGAACGACCCACACGTTCGAGACGAACGCTCGCGCCGAGTCGTCGGCGACCGGAACTATCGCGGCGCTCTACCCCCACCAGCACAAGCACACCACCGCCACGCTGGACGGCGACACCTTCGTCTCTCCGCGCGGGACGATGAAGACGACCACGGGCACCTCGTTCGAGACGGTGCTTTCGCTCCCGCCGGTCCTGCCGTATCTCCCCGATGTCGGCTCTGCCGACCAGAGCAGACTCGCTTCCTACGTCGACAACGTGGAGGCCGAGTCGCCGCTGGTCCGTGCCGGGCCGGACGACCCCGGTGACGGGACCTACTGGACGGGCAAGAACTACGAGCGACTCGCGCAACTGCGGCCCATCGCCGAACAGGTCGGGGATGCGACTGCCGCGGACACCTTCCTCACCGCGCTCCGCGAGGACTTGGAGACGTGGCTCGACGCGACCGTCTCGGGGTCCAGCGACTCCGAAGACGTGTTCTACTACGACGATACGTGGGGGGCGCTCGTCGGCTACAACGACTCGTTCGGGTCGGGTCCGGAACTCAACGACCACCACTTCCACTACGGCTACTACGTCAAGGGTGCCGCCGAAATCGCGCGGACGAACCCGACGTGGGCCGACGCGACGAACTACGGCGGGATGGTCGAACACCTGATTCGGGACTTCGCCAACCCCTCGCGGACGGATTCGATGTATCCGTTCCTGCGGAACTTCGCGCCCTACGCCGGTCACTCGTGGGCCGCGGGGAACCCGGCTTTCGAACTCGGCAACAACCAAGAGTCGTCGTCGGAGGCGGTCAACGCCTACGCCGCGGTTCTACTCTACGGCGAGTACACCGGCGACACCGAACTGCGTGACCTCGGCGCGTACCTCCTCGCGCACGAGACGACCGCAGTGGACGAGTACTGGTACGACGTGGACGAGGAGAACCATCCCGCCGACTGGGACTACAGTTACGCCGGGATGGTCTGGGGCGCGGGCTACAAGTACGACACGTGGTGGACCGACGACGTGGAGGCGATTCACGGCATCAACGTCCTCCCGGTCGGGGGCCACTCGCTGTCGCTCGGCCGCAATCGCGCGGCGGCGTCGGCGACGTACGACGAACTCGTCACCGCCAACGGCGGCGACTACTTCGACTACTGGCCCGACGTTCTCTGGTCGTACCGCGCGTTCAGCGACCCGGCGGACGCGCTCAGTCTGTTCGAGGCCAGAGCGTCGAGCTACCCCGTCGAGTTCGGCGAGTCGAAGGCCCACACCTACCGCTGGCTGACCGCGATGGACGGTCTCGGGGCTGTCGATGACAGCGTGACCGCCGACACGCCGCTCGCGGCCGTCTTCGACGACGGGACCGCGAAGACCTACGTCGCCTACAACGCCGCCGACACCGAGACGACCGTCAACTTCTCCGACGGCACGTCGCTTTCGGTTCCGGCGAACTCGCTGGCGACGACGGGCGGCGACTCCGGGTCCGGCGATTCGAGCGCCCCCACCATCGACTCGATGTCCGTGAACGCCTACTCCAGCGGAGCGTGGAACAACGCCACCGTCGATTGGGCCGTCTCCGACGCCGACGGTGACCTCCAGTCCGTGGTCATCGAACTGTACGACGGTTCCGGCACGGTGCTGGACACGCGGAACGTCTCCGTCTCCGGCGGCTCTGCCTCGGGGTCGACGAACACTCGGTCGAAGAGTACTCCGTCGTCGGTCTCCCTGACGGTGACCGACGCGGCGGGCAACTCGACTACCAACACGACATCTCTATGACGGCTCACGACCCACAGACGACCCGGACCGACGAGACGAGCGAGACCGACGACCGGGCCGAGGAACTCCTCGGCGAGATGACGCTCCGGGAGAAGGCCGCGCAACTGGCCGGAACCTACGTCGGGACGATGGACGAGACCCGAACCGTCGAAGACGCCGAGGAGTTGGTGCGCGACCACGGTATCGGGTTCGTCACGCCGTTCGGCTACGGCGCGTCACCGCATCGAGACTCCACGGAGGTCGTCGAGATAGCCAACGAACTCCAGCGAATCGCCCGCGAGGAGACGCGACTCGGGATTCCGGTGTTGATTCCCGTGGACGCGATTCACGGCCACGCGTACGTCGAGGATACGACCGTGTTCCCGCACAACATCGGGGTCGCGGCGGCGCGCGACCGCTCGCTCGCCGAGGAGATTGGGACCGTCACCGCGACCGAGGCCGCCGCGACCGGCGCGGGTCTCACGTACGGGCCGACCTGCGACGTGGCCCGCGACCCGCGCTGGGGACGCACGTTCGAGACGTTCGGCGAGTCGCCGTACCTCTGTGGCGAACTCGCCGCCGCGAAAGCCCGCGGAATCGGTGCGGCGACGGCCGATGTCGCGGCCATGGCGAAACACTTCCCGGCGTACGGCGGTCCCGAGCGAGGGGAAGACGCCGCACCGGTCGAGCGCTCGGTCTCGTCGCTCTACCGCGACTACCTCCCGCCCTTCGAGAAGGTACTCGCCGAGGGCGTCGAGGGGGTCATGCCGAGCTACAACTGCATCAACGGGGAACCGTCTCACGCCTCGTCTCACTGGCTCTCGTCGGTTCTCCGCGACGAACTCGGCTTCGAGGGCTACGTCGCCTCCGACTGGAACGGTATCAACATGCTCTACCAGCACCACAACGTGGCGAGGTCCCAGAGAGACGCCATCCATAAATCGTTCACCGCGGGCGTAGACGTTCACTCGCTCGGCGAACTCGACCACGTCGACCACCTCGTCTCGTTGGTCGAGGAGGGTCTGGTAGACGAGTCGGCCATCGACACGGCCGTTCGGCGGGTTCTCCGACTCAAGTCCGACCTCGGACTGTTCGACGACCCCTTCGTGGACGCGGCGGCGTCCGCCGAGACGCTGGGGTCCGAATCCCATCGGGGTCTCGCGCTGGACGCGGCGCGAAAGTCGATGACGCTCGTGCAGAACGACGACGACCGCCTCCCGTTCGACCCCGAACTGGACGAGGTTCTCGTCACCGGTCCGAACGCCGACGCGGTGACGAACCAAGTCGGCGGTTGGAGCCTCAAGGAGGAAGACGAACTCGACGGGACGACGATTCGAGAGGGCATCGAGTCGGTCACTGGTCCCGAGACGACGGTTCGCTACGAACGGGGTGCCGGTATCGACACCGAAGACGACCTCGACTCGGCAGTCGCCGCGGCCGAGGAGTCCGACGCCGCAGTCGTCGTCCTCGGGGAGAACTGGTATCTGCACGAGTTCGGCCCGCAGGACGTGAACGGCCGGACCGAGCAGTTCCCGAACCGCGCCCAACTCACGCTCCCGGACGCCCAGCGCGACCTCCTCGAAGCGGTCCACGAGACGGGGACGCCGACTGCGCTCGTCCTCGTCTCGGGGAGACCGCTGGCGGTTCCGTGGGCGGCCGAACACATCGACGCCATCCTACAGGCGTACTATCCGGGCGAGGGCGGCGGGCTGGCGGTCGCCGAGACGCTGTTCGGACGCCACAACCCGAGCGGGAAGCTTCCGATTTCGGTCCCGCGGTCGGCGGGACACCTCCCGGTCCGACACGACTATCTGCCACACCCCTACCCCATCGGGGACGACGAACACCTGCCGTCCTACGACCCCCTGTGGGAGTTCGGCCACGGTCTCTCGTACACCTCCTTCGACTACCGAGACCTCTCGGTCTCCGAGGACGTACTCGCGGCCGACGGGTCGGTCACGGTCTCGGTGACGCTGGCGAACGCTGGCGAGCGAGCGGGCGAGGAGGTCGTCCAACTCTTCGGTGGCCGCGAACGCTCCTCGGTCGTCACGCCGGTCGAGAGACTGCTAGACTTCGAGCGCGTCTCGCTCGCCCCCGGCGAGGAGACCACCGTCGAGTTCGCTGTCTCGGCGGACGACTTCGACGTGGTGCGTCCCGACGCCACCAGTCGCTTCGAGTCGGGACCACTCTCGCTCCGTTGTGAGTCCCTCGACGCGTCGCTGGAGGCGGTCGCGGACGACTGACGCTACGTCTCCGGACGGTCGCGTCTGTCCCCTCTCTTTTCCGGTTTCTCCTCCGGAATTAGCGTCCCTCCCGCGCCGACACCCACCAACGAGATTCGCCGGACTTCGACATCCTCGAAGACGGCACCCCAGCCACCGAGTGTGTACGTCTCGTCGCCCGCGTCGAGGCTGACGACGGTGTACGCTCCGAGGTCCGACAGGGCCGTCCGGTCGGGCTTCCGGTGGTCGCCGAGAAACGAGATGTCGGTCACGGTCCCGTCGATAGTCGTCTCGGCTCCCGTGGCCAAATCGACACCTTCGAGTAGCACTCGGAGGTCGTAGTCGTCGGCCACCAGTCGGTAGCAATCGAGGACGAACTCTTCGAGAGTCACGTAAGTAAACTGGTCGCTGTCGTCGACGTAGACCGTGGGGTAGAGGTTCCAGAGGCAGGTCAAGTAGTACCAGTGGAACACGAACGGCAGGATTCGGTCGTAGACGAGGACGCCGTAGTCCTCGTCCGACCGGGTGTTCGGCGCGAAACACGTCCGATGCCGGTCGATGACGACGAGAAACGGACCCGGAATCGAGCAGACTCGTAGCTCCGAGAGCGCACCCTCCGGGTCGAACCCCTCGATGGTCGTCCGACCGTCGCTGGCGTAGACCGATGCTCTGGCGATTACCCCGCGTTCGCGCGCTTCGCGGAGCGCCGGGAGGAGTAACTGTATCTGGTCGGCCGTGCCAGCGATTTCCACGACGGTTTCGGCGTCGCTAATCAGGTCGCGCGCGTTCTCCACCGCCGTCTCGACGCGCTTCGTGACTCCGACTCTGGCGTCCATCTGGACCGGCTTCCGGTACCGGTCGTGGACCTCCTCGGCGGCGTCCTGTAGCAGTTCCCCCCGCGATTCGAGGTCCTCGATTAAACTGTCCGGTTCACACGGGCGGACGTAGAGCTTCTCCCGCTCGATGGTCTCGGCGTACCCTTTCGACTCCAGACTTCGGAGAACGTCGTACACTTGAGAGACGGGGACCGAACCCTCTCGACCGATTTCGATAGCCGGTGAGACACCCATCTCTAGCAGTGTGAGATACGCATCGACCTGATAGGCGGTCAGGTCGGCGTACTCGAGTGCCTGCGTGAGAACGTCACGGTCCATGCTGGGGTACAGTGGCTACCATCATATGAAGGTTCGTAGTAGCAGACGCCCGAGACTGCCGAGACGGACGTTTCGGTTGTCAGGGGAGGCGACGAACGACCGACGGGAGGCGGTTCCGCAGACGCACCCGAAGCGACCCGGTGCGGTCGGCGATTCGGGCCATCTCGTCGTCGGTGAGCGAGAACTCGAACACGTCGAGGTTCTGTTCGAGGTGGCGACGACTGCTGGCTTTCGGGATGGCGACGACGCCGTGTTGTTGGACGAGCCAGCGAAGCGCCACCTGTGGGGCACTCTTGCCGTATCGCTCCCCGATGCGCGCTAAGAGCGCGTCCGAGAGCAGGTCGCCTCTCGCCAGCGGACTGTACGCGGTGAGCGCGACATCGTTTCTCGTACAGTACTGCCGGAGCGAAGACTGGTCCTTGTACGCGTTGTAGAGCACTTGGTCGGCCACGAGGGGCACGTCGGCGACTTCCCTCGCTTCTCGAAGTTGTGACCGCGTGAAGTTGCTGACGCCGAGATGCTCGACTGCGCCCGACTCGTACAACTCGGTCATCGCGTCGAGCGTCTCGGCGACCGGAACGCGGCGGTGGGGCCAGTGAACCAACAGCAAATCGACGTACTCGACGCCGAGTTCGTCCAGACTCTCCTGCACGGAGTCCAACACGTCCCGATACCTGAGATTCGAGCGCCACACCTTCGTCGTCAGAAACACCTCCTCGCGGTCCACGTCCGACCGAGCGATGCCCTCGCCGACCGCCGCCTCGTTGTCGTACACTTGGGCGGTATCGACGTGGCGGTAGCCAACGTCCAGTGCGGTCCGGACCGTCTCGGCGCAGTCCGACCCCGTGTTCTGCCACGTTCCGAGGCCGACTTTCGGGATTCTGGCCGCACCGGTCTCGACGTACTCCATGCGTTCGCGTCACGTCGAAGCCTAAAAAGGAGCTGGATACGCCGTTCGGCGGCGTCAGTCGCGCCGAAGTCGTTCCACGAGGTCGTCGAGGTCATCGACCGACGCGCTCGTGAGAACGTCGAGGAGCGCCTGACTCTGGTCGTACGTCTGCTTGAGCGACCGAATCCGTTCGAGGTCGTGTTCGGCCTCGTCGTCGATTGCTTCGAGGTCCGCCTCCGCGGATTCCAGCGTCTCAGTCATAATCCGGATTTCGTGTTGGACCTCGCGGCGGAGGAACTCTTGGACGACCCGCCAGAAGTGAGACTCCGCCTCGTAGAACGCCTTCTTCCCTTCCCCCGGAACCGACCGCCGGTAGACGAGGTGTAATTGCTCCATCTGTTTCATCGCCGTACTCACCGTGGATTTAGCGTACCCGCTCTCCTCGACGAGTTCGTCGAGCGACACCGGACCGCCCGCGAAAAAGAGGATGCCGTACAACCGGCCGTAGCTCCGATTTAAACCGTAGATTTCGGCGCTGTGTTCGAACGAGTCGATTACCTCGTCTCGAACCGCTTTCACTGGGTTTCCCTCGGTACCCATGTTGTTCACGACGTTCGATACATAGCGAAGTCATTAAATTGTTGTGTCTGACGGTCGGACGCGGGCGTTCACCGCGTCAACACAAAGGCGTCGTCGGTGAGAACGACGTTATAGCAGTTGGACGCCGTAGTATCCGAGACCGAGCATCAGGAGGTAGACGCCGTTGAGTGCGTCCAGTTCGTAGACGAGTCGGTGGTACTTGCCGTCTCTGTCGTACAGCAGGTAGACGACGACCAGTGCGAGTACCGCGAAGACCGGAAGCCACGAGTAGAGCTCGAACACGAGACCGAACATGAAGTACGAAATCGGGAGACCCACGATGAGGAGTCGGCGAACGCGGTCACGACCGAACTTGACGACGAAGTTCTCGCTGTCGGACTTCTCGTCGTGTTCTGCGTCCTTGATGTCTTTGTACGACACGTTGATGGTCATGACCAGCGTTATCAGCGCGAAGATGAACAGCGTGAACGCCGACGGTTGGTTCACGACCGTCGCGGAACCGAGGAGGAAACAGAATCCGCCGAGCAGTCCAATCGAGAGCATCGCGGTGTAGGCGTTCGACTTCAGGCGGATGGGTCGGATGGAGTACGCACCGAACACGACGATGAATCCGAGGACGCTGAGGAGTGCGTACACGTTGATGACGAGTGCGAAGAGGCATCCGAAGACGGACAGCGAGGTACCGGTGTAGAAGGTCACTCGGTCGGAAATCTCGTTTTGGGTGGTCGCTCGGTCCTGATTCGAGTGCTTGTCGGTGTCCTTGTCGTAGAGGTCGTTTATCAACCACTGACCCCAGTTAGCGAACGAGACGGCGACGGCCGCGGCCCCCAGTAGCGGGAGGAGTTCGGTCGAGAACGTCCCGTCTTTCAACTCGAACAGCATCCCGAACGCAATCATCGCCCAGTACGCGAAGGTGCAGGGGACCATCTTCGAGATTCGCTTCAGGAGCGAACTGGTCGCTTGGACCGAGTGGGCCAAGAGAGCCAGTACTCCGACGCCGATACCACCTGCTAACAGTGCGAGGTTGTTAACTACACTCATGATTTTCCGTGTTACTTTCGAGCGCGCTCGCGCCCGGTTCGTCGTTCGGACGGGTTCTAATGCGTCTATCTGATATTTCTAGTCGGAACCCCGGCGACCGATGCGAGTCCGGCCGTCTTCGGTCCCATTGGAAATTTTTCATGTACGTTCGACGCTCGTTTTCGAGCAGGGTTAACGTAAATATAATAATTATGGTACTACTTACTTTTTGCGACTTTCGACAGCGGATAGAGTCCGAAACGGTGAATCGTCACTGAAATCGGTCGTCGGTCAGGTCGTGTGCCCGGATGGTGGCTGGCGAACCGAAGGCCCACGGTGGCCTCTCGCCCTCGTCGCCGCGCGGACCGGCCTACTGGCCCTGCGAATCGGTCCCGCGCGCGACGACGTACTCACAGAGGGAGAGGAGTCGGTCCCGCTGTGGGCAGTCCGGTAGGTCGTCGAGCGTCCGTACGGCGTCTCGGGCGTGAACCCGCATCCGATGGCGAGCGAACTGGATACTGCCGTGGGCTTCGAATCTCTCGCGGACGAACTCCACATCTGCGTCCGAGGTTTCGGCGGGCGGCTTGTCCAAGATGTCGTAAATCGCCTCGTCGTCGGCGTGGACCGCCATGAGCGTTCGCTTGCCCGCTCGAACGTCGGACCCGATAGCGTCCCGACCGCTGTTCGGTTCGAGGTCGAGTACGTCGTCCCGGATTTGAAACGCCTGCCAGAGTCGCCCGAGTCGCTTCTCATCGACCGCGAGCGTGGTTCCGCTCGCCAACTGCGGCGCGGCGATACAGAAGTCCAACAACACCCCCGTCTTCTTCCACACCATCGTGAGGTAGTCCTCTACGGTACAGTCCCGACGGCCGGTGAAGTCGAAATCGAGCTGTTGACCCTCCGTCATCGTCCGGACCGTGGCGATTGCCCGCTCGGTGACGGATTCGGGGAGCGCTTCGAGCGCGTACGACAGGAGCATGTCGCCGACGTTGACCGCATCGGGCCGCCCGAACACGTCCCAAAACGTCGGCTCTCCCCGTCGGGTCCGGTCGCCGTCCGCCAAGTCGTCGTGGACCAGCGAGTAGGTGTGTATCAACTCGACACACGCCGCGATGTCGAGCGCCCGGTCGCGTTCGAGACCGCAGAGTTCCGCCGCGGTGAGCGTGAGTCCGGGCCGAACTCGTTTTCCGCCGGTCTCGACCTGATACGCCAGTCGCTCACTGAACGACGAGTCACCCACGATGTCGGCGATGCGGTCGTCGACGACCGGCCGAACGTCGCTCTTGAGCCACTCGAACACTGCGGACGGCGGCGTACTGCTGTCGATACCGTTCTCCGTACTCGAACCTGCGGCCGGAACGTCGTCCAACGGTGGGACAGAGGGGGCGTCGTACATTAGGTTACTCAGTCGTTGGCAGTAGCTGTCTCGACGGACCCGCTTCCACCGGTGAGCGTCTGTTCACCTATCGCTCGCGTCCAGAGTATCAACAGCGAGGGCAACACGAACACGCTGGCGAAGAACGCGTACACGATGGACAGCGCGATGATGATGCCGAACTGCTGGAGTCCCGGCAGGAACGTGAACGCGAGTACGCCGAATCCGATGGTGGTCGTGACCGCGCTACTCAGCAGTGCGCCGCCGGTTCCGCTTATCGTCGTCGTGAGCGCGTCCCACGGGTCGCTGTGCTGGGTCAGTTCGTGGCTGTACCGCTCGGTGACGTGGATGGCGTAGTCCACCCCGAGTCCGATGGAGATACTGCCGATGACGGCGGTCGTGAAGCTGAACGGGATGTCGAGCAGGTACATCGTCCCAACTATCCAACTCACGCTGAGGAGGGTCGGGACGAGCGTCAGACCTCCGAGGGTCGCGCGCCGTCCGGAGAGTCGGAACGCGATGAGCAGGAGGACGAACACGAGACCGATGGTCAGCGCGAGACTCTCGGCGACCGTCGAGGTGACTCGCTCCATGAACTCCTTGTTCACGACGGGACCGCCGGTCGCGGTGACGGTGACGGCGTCGTATTCGGCGGTGGCCGCGATGTCTTTCGTCGCGGAAGCGGTCTCGGTCGGGGACGCCGTTCCGACGACCGAGATGCTTATCCGGACGGCCTCGTACTCGCCGTCGTCACGGTAGATGACCTGACTGGCCCGTTCGGGTGCCGCCCCGAACAGCGAGTCGTAGACCGCGGTGACGTTTTGGTCGGGGACGCCGTCACCATCGGTGTCGGCGGCCCGGAGCGTCCGATTGACCGTCTGGTTCCGGTCCGCGATTCGATGGGCGAGCGAGACCGGCGACGACACCGCGGGTTCGCCGCCCGGACCGACGTAGGTCGTGTCCGACTCGGCGGCGTCGGCCGCCGCCGCGTCGAGTTTGTCGAGCGTCTTCGGGTCGGTCACCGCCCCTTCCACGAGGACGGTCGTCCGCTTGTCCGGCGTCTGGAAGTTCGACTCGATGTAGTGGAGGTTCTCCTTGACGGTGTAGTTGGCGGGCGCGAGCGGTCCCGGAAGCGATTCGGTCCACTCCGGCGGGTCGTCGGCGATGAACTGCTCTTCGGAGAAGGAACTCTCGACTTGGGTCCCCGCGTACCCGCTGGCGGCACTCACTAACAGGACGGCCAGTAGCACGACTACCGGGGCGCGCCGGGCGACCCGGACGCCGAGAGTCAGCACGGAACTCAACCGGCCGCCGTCGGTGCCGATGGCGCGCTTGCGCCGGTCGAATCCGAACCCCGCGAGCAGGCTATCGAGTTCGACCTTCAGCGCCGGGATGAACGCACCGAACACTATCAGCGCCGAGACGATGCCCGCCGCGCTCACGACGCCGAAGTTCTGGACCGCCGGGAGACTGCTCGTCAGGTTGGTCATGAACCCGATAGCGGTGGTGGCGGTAACGAGCGCGAGCGCGACTCCGACCTTCCCCACCGAACGCCGCATGGCGTCTCGGATGCTCCGGTCGTCCGCCTCCCGTTCTTCCCGGTAGCGCATCACGACGTGGATGCTGTAGTCGATGGAGAGACCGATGAGCAGGACCGGGACCGCTATCATCATCTGGTTGAACACCATCCCGGCCCAACCCATGAACCCGAACGTCCACATCAGGACGAGGACGATGCCGAGGAAGCCGAGTGCGATGTCCAGCAGGTCCCGGTACGCCAGCAGTAGCGTGACGAGGATGAATATCAGCGCCAGCGGACTGATGATGGCGAAACTGTCCGACATCGAGTTGGTCTCCTCGATGGTCACGTACCCCTTCCCGAAGACCACGTGGTCTTGGGACCCGGCCTGCGTCTCGCCGATTTCACGGACCGCCACCTGCGCGTCGATGGTGGCGTCGGTGAGCGTCGCTCCGCTGGTCGTGTCCACTTCGGTTCGTTGGGTGACGACCATCATCCGCGCGTCCGCGGTCGCCGTCCCCGGTTCGTAGTCCTTCGGGAGCAGTTGGAGACCGAGTTGGCCGAGCGGACTCGTCGTGTCCGTCCGGAAGAGGTTCGACACCAGCGTATCGACCTCGCTCTCGCTCATCGACTCCAACTGTTCGATTTGCTGGTCGAGCGTCGGCGTCGTGACGTTGGCGGCGGCCGTCGCGTTACCTCCCGACTGACGCTGTGCCTGCCGTTTCGCACGTCGCTCCTGAAGCACGGCGGCCTGCCCGACGATGCTGGCGACGCTGGTTATCGGCGCGTCTTCGACCAGCGTCTCGTTGACCGTGTCGTTGTTCCGCAACGACTGTTGGTAGCGGAGCGTTCGAACGAGCGACTCCTTCGACAGGGCGTTCCCGCTCTCGTTTCGCGTGACGACGAGTACCTGTGCAGTCCGATTCTCCGACCCACCGAAGTTCTGCTGAACGTACGTGTTTTTCTTCATCACCGTCGATTGGCCTTCGACGGACTGGAACGAAGTCGATTCCTCGACGTGGATGCTACCCGCGCTGACCGCGAGGGTCGCTACCAGTAGCACGACGACGACGGCTTTGCTGTGTTCGCTGACGATACCCGCCAGTCTGTCACTTCGGCTCATCGATACCTCCCTTCGCGTTCGATACGATGCGCTTCTCGACTCATTTTCTCTATATTCTGAATATAACTAATGGCACATAAAAGTAGACGATGGTGGGCCAATCCGAAAATTTTAGTCGTTTGAATATCGCTTTCGCAAGCAGAAAACCGAGACAGGCATTACTTCCTCCATCGGCGCACGAAGAGACCGACGAGGAGCGTGGCAAGCGACACTATCGGAACGAGCGTCTCGGGTTCGGTCGCTTTGTCTACCGTGCCGGGTTCTTCGCGCTCGGGTGCGGTCGGGATGTCCTTCGACTCGGCGTACATCGTCAGGGCCATCAGCCCACCGGTCTGTGTCAACACCGGGTTCCGGTAGGTCGGCACGCCAGCACCGAGTCTGAACGAGGGGTGAACCGCCCACGACCCGTCGGCGTTCTGGTGGTCGAGGAGATAATCGACGCCGCGACGAACCGCCGGGTGGTCGGGCGAGACGCCCGCGGCTAACAGCGCCTGTACCGCCCACGCGGTCTGTTCGACGGTCGAACGACCCCAGCGATGGTAGTCGGACTCGTCGGGGTCCCAGCGTTCTCCCCAACCGCCGTCGGGGTTCTGCTTGTCGATGAGGGTCTGGGCCGCCCGCTGGACTTCGGGACGGTCCATGTCCACGCCGACATCCTCGAACGCGAGGAGAACCGCCGCGGTTCCGTACGTGTACTCGTTGTACCACGCCGCGTCCCAGAGACCGTTCCGTTGGTTGTTCTCCAAGAGGTACTCGACGGCGCGCCGGACCGACTCGTTGTTCTCGACGGTGTACCCGTTCTCACCGACCGCCGTGAGTGCGTGGGCGGTGACGGCGTGGGCTTCCGGGTCGACGAACAACCCTTTGTACGCGTCACGACCGAGTTCGTCGATTGCGCGTTCGCGCTCGCTCTCGTTGAGCGGCGAGAAGTTCGTCATGTAGGTTCCCCAACTGCCGTCGTCGTTCTGGACCGTGAAGAGGAACTGCACCGACCGGTTCGTGAGACGGTCGTCGTAGACGTTGAGCGCGTCGATTGCCAGCGCGGTGTCGTCCCAGTCGCTGTACGTCGAGGGAATCAACGCCCATCCCGCACCGTGGTACTTCCGGAACATTATCGCGGGTGCCGGATTCGACCCGTTCGGTCCGGTCGTTCGGGCGTCTAAGAGCCACTGGGCCGCCCGCCGAAGCGTCTCGTTGTCCTTGGGCACGCCCGTCCGGTGGAGCGTGCGATGGGCGTCCGCCGTGTCGGTTATCGACATCGCAAACGGCGGCAGTCGCCCGTCGTCCCGTTGCATCCGTTCGAGGGCGTCGATACCCTTCCGGACGCTCCGGTTCTCCGCGGTGAAGTTCTGTAACGCCAGCGCGGTCAGCGCCCGGACGCCGCCCTGCGTGACCTCCCAGTTGCCGTCGTGACCTTGCCGACCGAGGATAATCTGGGCGGCGAGTTCCCGCCGGTCTCGGGCGGCCTCAGTCCGGTTGTCGTTGATTTCGGCCACGAAGATGCTCGTCGTCATCGACCCGAGAACCGAGTAGGTGACGATGAACCGCTCGTCCGGGTCGAACCCGTCTTCGAACGCGGGCGTCATGTCGGCGATTTCCTCCGCGCCGCCGCTGATGGACTCGGTGACGAACAGTTCCGAGCGGTTGTACCGGTCGCTCAACTCGAGGTAGTACACCCGCGTCAGGAACGACGCGTTCAGGAACGTCTCGCCCTCGAAGGGTTCGAGCGACATGTTCCGGGTCTCGATTTCGCGCTCGATGTCGGCGACGACATCTCCGTACTCTCCGGGATACGCTTGCCGGAGGAGGAGGAGCGCCGCGTAGTTCGCCGTCGTGTCGTTCCACCCGCCGTCGGCGCGACGCCGGTCCAGCGCGTAGGACAGCGCCTTTCGCTGGCTCTGGTCGGACCCGTTGACGAGTTCGAGCATCAGCGCGTAGTTGAGCGTGATTCGAACGGACCGCGGTCCCGTCTCGTTTCGGTACGAGAGGTTGGCGAACCACCGACCGTCCGAGACCTGATTCAGGAGGTATCCGCGGGAGTCGTCGATGCCAGCACGCACCCGAGAACTACTCACGTTCGTTCCCGCGTCCGCGCGCGTAGCGTTCTCGGACCCGTCGGTGGCGAACGCCGCCGACGGGTCGGGGTCGTGGTCTCCGGACCCGACGCCGATTCCCGTCGCACCGGCGAGGACGCTGGTCACGACCAGCGCGGCGACGAGGAGATTGCTCGCGCAGGTCACGACTCGACCACCCCCGCGCGGTGGAGTGCCGCCGCCGCCAGTAGCCCCGCGAGTCCGAGGACGACCAGCGCCAACTCCGCGTTCAGCAGTCGCGCGCCGTCGCCGAACGCGGCGTCCAAGACGACCTGCATGGCGTGATAACTCGGGAGCAGGGTCATCCACGTCGGCGGGTCCCCGCGGATGAACGTGGGGTTCTGGAACACCGCGATGTCGAGCGTGGGGGTGAACAGCATCACGTAGAGTCCGGCGAGGCGGTCGAACGTCTGTCCGACCGCGAGTCCGACGAGACCGTACGTCACCGCGAGGGTGACGACGCCGAACACGAACTGTCCGAGGTGGTTCGGCCAGACGCTGAGCAGCAAGACGCCGGTGCCGAACGCGGTGGCGACGGCGGCGACTGCGACCAGCAGTCCGAGGCGAGCGACCACGAGGTTCGTCGGACCGAACCCCGCACGGACGAGTCGCCGGTCCGCCCCGCGACTCCGGTACATGGTGAACAGGCCGACCATCCCGGTGACGAAGACGCTCGCCGCCGCGGTCATCACGACCCCGTTTATCTGTCCCATCGGTCGCATCAACTCCATGGTCAACGTGCCCACCGAGACCCGAACCGGGAGGTCCACCGGCGGCGTCAGTTGACTGATGAGTCCGATGTACATCACGGGGAGATAGACCAGCAGAACGAGGAACAGGCGGTCTCGGGCGTACTGGCGGAACCGGAGTCCGAGCGCCGTCCGAACGTGTTCGACGTTCACACTACCCCCTCCGTTCGCATCGCCTGTCGGAACGCGAGTATCACGAGGACTGCGAGGACGCCGCCGTACACGAGTCCGCCGACGACGTTTCCGGCGGCGACGGTCCCGTCTAGGGCCGCCGACTCGAAGAGCGTCTGGGCGTAGTGAAGCGGGAAGAGTTTCTTGACCGCTGGCGGGTTTCTGAGACCGACGCCGAGGAACCCGTCCAAGTCGGCGATGAACACGAGGACGAGCGACCCCGTGAGTTCGTTCGGCACGACCGCGCCCACGAGGACGCCGAGCAGACCGTACGTGACTCCCGCCAGAATCAGCGCCAAGAACGCGACGACCGGGGCGTCCAGCGACAGCGAAGCGCGCAGGACCCCGAAACTCACGGTTGCGACGAGGAGTCCGAACCCGGCGACGGTCGCCAGACGGGTGGCCAGAAGCATCGCGGCGGAGTACCCGGTCTGGACGAGTCGGCGGTCGGCACGCTGTGCGCTGACGATTTGGAACAGGCCGAGGAGACCGGTGATGAACGCGGTGCTGAACACCGCACCGAGCATCCGACCCCGGTTGGCGGGCACCGCCTCCATGAACGGGAGGTCCGGCACGACGCCCATCGCGCGGCCGAAGCCCTCGACCAACACGATGGGTAACACGACGAGCAACACGACGTTCACTCGCGCCCGGAAGAACTCCCTGCCGTGGGACCGGACGCCAGCGGCGAATCTACTCGTCACGTTCGGCCTCCCGTAGCGTCCCGTCTTCGAGTTCGTACACCCGGTCGAACCGGTCCCGCTTTCGCAGGAGGTGCGAGACGATGGCAATCCCGGTTCCCGACGCCTTCAGGTCGTCGGTCAGTTCCCAGAACGCGAGGTACGTCTCCCAGTCGAACCCGGTGTACGGTTCGTCCAACAACAGCACGTCGGGTTCGTGGACGAGCGAGACGCCGAGGTTGACCTTCTGGCGGTTCCCGCCGCTCAAGTCCTCGACCAGCGTATCGAGGTCCGAGACGAAATCGAGTCTGTCGGCGATGTCGTGCATCCGGTCTTCGATGGCGTCGTCGTCGAGTCCGTGCCCGGTCCCGAACAACTCGAAGGTCTCCCGGACCGTGAGTCGCTCGTAGAGGCGACTCGACTGGGGACACCACCCGACATCGCCGATTCGCTCGACGGTCCCGGAGTCGGCGCTGTCGATGCCCGCGAGTATCTTCAGGAGCGTGGACTTGCCGCTTCCGTTCGCGCCCACGATACCCGTAATCTGGCCCCCGTACAGCTCGACGTTCACGCCGTCCAGAACTTCGGTCGCCGCGGTGAACGGGAGCGAACCGCCGTAGGTCTTGCACAGGTCGGTACCCCGGAGGACGACGTTTCCGCCGTCGCGCGTTCCACCCGCGTCGGGAGCGTCGGCCGTCGCGTCGCCGCGACTGGTCGCGTGACCGGAACTGTCGTGGGTGGAATCGGGACTCATGGCTCTTCTTCGACCGGCGCGCGGTCACCTTCCGCCACCCGTTCCGGGTCCAACCGTTCGGTCAGGTCGTCGAGCGCCGCGTCGAAGGTATCGTAACACTCGTCGGCGTAGTGTTGGATGAACATCGGCGGCGACTCGCTCACCGCGAGGGCGGGAACGTCGTGTTCGACGGCGTGGAGGAGTTCGACGGTCGTTCCGCACGAGGGCGTGGGGAAGTACGCCACCATCGCGTCACACGACCGGAGGAGTTCGAGGTCCCGTTCCACGATGTCGGAGATGACCGACTCCGGCGCTATCTCGGGGACTCTCTCGGGGTTCTCCATGACCTCCGCTATCGAAGTCTCCCCGATGGCGTACCCGACGGCGTGGACGTACGGTTCGTCGGGCAGGTCGCCGATGTTTTCGAGAACGTCCTCTACGCCGCCGTCCTCTCCGACCGCGCCTTCGAGTTTGTCGAGCGCACCGGAGTACTGGTCTACCGGCGTAAATCCGGCGTCCGAAAGCGCCCGTCTGTACGTCAGTCGGTACTCCACGAGGTCCGACAGGTCGTGAAAGTCGATGGGTCCCGCGACGAAAACTCTACACATTGGTACTAGTCACCTTCGAAGAGGTATCAGCTTCGTTAAATTCTATCGGTACGCCGAGCGTCTCGGAGTCGCCTCGCGCAACGTCGCGCGCCACGAGTGCGGCACCGAGCGCGGTCGATTTCTCCTGACAGACGTGGACCGTCCCGACGTTCGAGAGGTCCTCGGACAGTCGCCCCCGAACGTCGAACGGTTCTTCGACCCGACTCAACCGACCGCTGAGAATCACGGCGTCGAGACCCGACCCTAGATGCTCCGTGAAGGGGACCAGCGAGTAGACGTTGTGCAGGGTCGCACAGTACACTATCTCCAGCAGTTCCTCGGAGGGGACGCCTTTCACGTCCTCGAAGTCGTAGTCGGAGCGACAGAGGAGACCCGACTTCATGAACGCGTCCTGAAGGTCCTGTTCGTCGTTGCGAATCTGGCGGAGGCACTCGACATCGCCCCACCCGTGGATGAGACCTATCCAGTGGAACGCACCGCGAAGCGCCCCCTCGTCCACGTAACTTGCCATCGCCGACGAACTGACGTTCGCCGCGACGAAGGTGTCGCCGTCGATTTCGGGACCGATGTCGTCGTTCTGGACGACCTCTTGGGCGTAGCGAGCGGTTGCGAACTTGTCGGCCCCGGTCAGCGGCGAGTAGTGACAGAAGTACGGGTGTATGGTATCTAATCCGTCGTGGATGCCGGGGAAAACGGTCGTCGGTATGTCCGACTGCTGGAGTTGGTCGTAGACGAGCGTTCCCGTGCCGAACTCGTGGCCCAGACCGAGGGTATCGACGATTCCCCGGTTCTGGGTCTCGGAGATGTCCACGATGCCGTCGATGTTGTCACCGTAACTGTATCCGTACGAGACCATCTCGATGTCGTTCGGATTGACATGTTCTCGTAAAGTCTCGATGTAGGACCAGTCGCCGTCTTCGTCGGGCGACCGTTCGATGGTGAAGACCTCCCTCGACCCGTCTTCGGACAAGAGGCAGGTCTTCACGCCTGTCGTTGAGTGGTCTATTCCTGCAAACATCAATCTAAACATAACGGAATATACTCATATTAGTTTCGATAAATCAGACGAATATTATTTTTCGAAGTGGCAAAAAACGCGTTAAATATATGCGAATCTTACATACGAGATAATATTTTTAAGTTTAACTGCTTTCATCGAGCGAGTCTCGGCGACCGACTACCGAAGCAAAAGAGGGTACCGGTGTCGTCGCGCCGTTACAGCGGCAAGTGGTCTTTGATACTCTGGTAGGCTAGCCGACCCACGAGGTGCGCCGGTCCTCGTTTGGGCAGGTCCCGGACGTTCGAGATGGTTCCCGGTCGCTTGCTCCCGGTCAGCGTTATCTCCCAGTCGGTCTCGTCGGTGTAGCGTTCGAGCGCCTCGTCCACCTCGCGGAAGACCGCCTCCTCGTCCATCGTCTCGATGTCGTTGTCGTGCATGAGGAGGTTTCCGTCCACGATGACCGTCTCTACGTCCCGGCCCGTCACCGCGTTACTGACGAGCGAGTAGATGTTGGTGAGCGGTTTGAAGTTCGGGTCGTCGATGTCCACAACCGTCAGGTCGGCTTTCTTCCCCGGTTCGAGCGACCCGGTCTGGTCGTCGAGCGAGAGGGCCCGCGCACCCTCGGCGGTCAGCATCCGGACGAGTTCTAGCGACGTAATCTGGTTGGCGGTCCACTCGTGGTTCGCCATCAGTCTGGTCTGGCGGGCCTCCCCGAACATGTCGTTGTTGTCGTGGTAGTAGTGGTCGTCCAGTCCGAGACCCACCGTCGCGTCGAAGTCCCGAAGCGACGGGAGCGGCATCCACTCGCACGTCTCGTCGGGCGACCAGTAGGCGAAGACCGACGGGCAGTGAGCGACGTTCGCGTCCGCCTCGGCGATTCGCCGGGCGTCCTCCTCGTCGGCGGCCCGGAAGTGAGCGGCCAGCAACCGGTCGTTCAGGAGACCAACGTCGTCCAACAGACCGATGGAGTCTTCTCCCTTGTTGGCCCGCGCGTTGAGGTCCGACACGCTGTCTTCGAGCAGGTGGGTGTGGACCACGACATCGTACTCCTCGGCGGTGTCGGCCACCGACTCCCACATCCCCCGCGTCAGCGTCATGTCGTCGTGGGGACAGAGCGTGGCGTGAATCCGTCCGTCGTACGTCTCGTGGTGGTCGTCGATGAACTTCTCGGCCCTGCGTAACTGACTCTCGACGGGTTCGTCCCAGAACAGGTCCGAGATGAGCGGCCCGGTCAGCGCCCGAAGGCCGGACTCGCCCAGTATCGGAACGCCGAGTTCGGACCGGATGTCCATCGTACACACCGACGTAATCCCGTTCCGGATGAAGTTCAACGCCGCCAACCGCACTCCGGCCTCCGCGAGGTAATCGAGTTCCCCCTTCGCCAGTTGCTGGCAGATGACGGTCATGTCCACCAGTAATTCGCCGTAGCTCAGGTCACTGTAGGCACCGCGCAGTGCGCTCGATTCGAGATGCGCGTGGGCGTTGACCAACCCCGGCATGACGAGTTTGTCGGACCCGTCGATGACTACTTCGGCGTCGGCAGTACGGTCGTCGGGAATCGTGGGCCGCACCTCGGTAATCCGGTCGTCTTCGACGACGACCGTTCCGGACTCGTAGACGTTGTCGTGGTCGTCTACGGTCACGACGAGGGCGTCGTGAACGAGTACGTCCGTCATTCGACGCTCCCGTCGGTCGCGTCGGTCGGTGTCCGTACGTGGTCTCGACTCCGGTCGTATCCAGCCATCTAAATCCCGCCAAAAGATTTGGCTCAACTCGGCTTTAGACTTTCCCATACGATGCGGGTACGAAACGCGCACGCCCCGTCCGGACGCGTCACGACCTCGCTCGAAGAAACATAGAACTGTCTTTCAGACGCATTTTTATTTTCTTTAGCAATCTATATATTGCTACTGTCGAGTGAGGGGACGGGCGAGCGGGGGTGTCGTCGCGGTCAGTCGTCGCTCTCGGCGGCGGCACCGCCGATTTCGTCCGTTCCGACGTGCGACTCGTCGGCGTCTTTCGCCTCGCTGTCCACGCTGACACCCTCCCAGTCGTGGTCGGTGTGGTAGCCCTCGCGTTCTTTCGCACTCGGGGCGACGCGGATGAACTCGGCCCTCTCGCGCGCCGCGGGAATCGTGTGTCCGCCGCAGTAGGAGAGTCCGGACTGGATGCCAGCGCAGAACTCCTCTACGACGCCCGCGACCGGTCCCTTGTACGGCGTCAGCGCCTCGACGCCCTCGTCGGCGCGGACGTTGTTCTCCTTGTCGTCGCGCTCGTCGGCCGCGGCGGTGGTCGCCATCCCGCGCGAGCGCTTGTACCGCGTCCCGCCGACTTCGACCATCTCGCCGGGCGCTTCGTCGGTGCCCGAGAAGAGACTGCCGAGCATCACCGTGTCGGCCCCGGCCATCAGCGCCTTCACCGCGTCGCCGGAGGTGCGGATGCCGCCGTCCGCACAGATTGTGATGCCGTGTTTCTCGGCGGCGTCCGCGCAGTCGTCCACGGCGGTCAGTTGCGGGACGCCAGCCCCGGCGACCTTCCGCGTGGTGCAGTGGGAACCGGGACCGATTCCGACCTTGACGCAATCGGCACCCGCGGCCGCGAGGTCCGCCACGCCCTCGGGCGTCGCCACGTTACCGGCGACCAGTCCTACGTCGGGGAACTCGTCGGCGAGGGTCTCGGCGGCGTCCAGCGTCCGTTCCATGTGACCGTGTGCCACATCGACGACGAGCGCGTCCACGCCCGCCTCGACCAACAGCGCACTGCGCTCGACGTAATCCTCGTTGATACCCACCGCCGCGCCGACGCGCTCGCCGTCGGCTTTGACTCGTGTGACCTCTTCGGCTTGCGCTTCGGGCGACAGGAACCGGTGGACGACGCCGATGCCACCTGCCCGAGAGAGTTCGGCCGCGAGTTCGGCCTCGGTAACGGTGTCCATGGCGGCCGAGACCAGCGGCGTCTCTAGCTCGATGCCCGGCGTGAGGTTCGCCGAGAGTTCGACGTTACTTCGGCTATCGACCGGCGACCGCTTCGGGACGAGGAGTACGTCGCCATAGCTCAGTCCGGTGCGTAAATCGTTCATAACCCCTCCGAATTCTACACTCTCGGATAATAAGGCTCACGACTTGTCTCGGGGGCGAACCGTCTCCGAGACTTCCCACTCTTCGGTCGAGAACTCGTCGGGGTCTTCGACGCCGACGCCGGTGGTTCCGAGGACGGCCTCCGGGTCGTGGGGAACCACGATGTCGCCGTCGTCGGGTGCGCGACAGCGGTTCAAGACCGGGCCGAGGCGGTCGTACTCCACGGAAATCATCACGCCGCGCGTGGGTCGCATCTCGACGCTCACGTCCGCCATCGCCGCGACTCGCTCGGCCCACGCTCCGGCGGCGTTGACGACGCACTCCGGTTCGATTCGCCCGCCGACGGTCCCGCGCGATTCCGGCACGGGTCGCACCGCCACCGACGACGAGGACGGCCGTCTCCATACCGTTAGTTCGGTCAGACGGGTACGTTCTTGACGGCGGCGAGACTCCCCAATCGTGACGGCGAGACCCCTCAGTCGTGGCGGTGGGGCCAGTCCTCGATGGGAGTGAACTCGCTTTCTCTGCACGCCCCACAGCCATCGGGCGCTTCGTAGTGATGGCCCGAATCGGTGTGTTCGACCACGGTGCCAGCGTGGACCGTCTGACACGCGTTACAGACGTACAGCCTCGGATGCTCCGGTTGATGAGCCATGTTCTCGTCCCACGCGCTCTATCCGCATAACTCTGGTTCCGAGGTCGGCCGACGATGCGGTCCCCGTTCCGGGAGTCGGGCCAGTCGTCGCCGACTGGTTCGCAAGCCACGGCACGAGGCGGTCGGCGAGTCGGCGGTGGGCCTCGTCGTACGAGAGCGGTGCGGGCGAGTCCCCGCGCTGGCCTCGATACGACCCGAACTGCGTGTGGTTCACGCCCCGAATCTCGCGGAAGTCGGCGGTCGGCGGGAGGCGGGTCCGACCCGCTCGATAGTTGCCACGGTCCAGAACGGTGTCGGCGCTTCCGGTGACGCTGAGAACCGCCAGCGACCGGTCGCTCACGTTCGCGTCGCAGTAGGACGCGAACAGGACGAGACCCCGAACGTCGTGGCCGTCGGCGTATCGGCAGGCCGCCACTCCGCCCAGCGAGTGGCCGCCGACGAACCACGTCCGGATACCGGGGTTGCGAGTCCGGCTTTCCGCGGCGGCGTCCGCGTCGAGGAGCGCGACGTTGAGCGGCATCTTCGGGACGAACACCGTGACGTTCGCCCGCGTCACGACCGGCGCGAGCGACCGGTAGTAGGCGTCCGGGGAGACGCGCGCCCCCGGATAGAAGACGAGTCCGACCGTCGAAGTCGCGTTCGTCGGCGAGAGGACGTGTACGCCGTCGGTGGTCGCCACCGACACCCGCGGGTCGTCCTTGACCGACTGGACCGACGACGGGGTTCCGTGGTGGGGAACGGCGAAGTAGACGGTGACGCCGCCGAGCGCGACGACCAGAACCACGACCCCGAGGACAGCGCCCCGTTTCCACCAGCGCATACCCTAACGTGACGGGCGCGTCTGAAAGCGTTGTCCGTTCTCCCACGGGCCGTCTACGGCGTCCGACCGAAAACGGCTGGTAGCCCAACCGTTATCCTTCCCAGACCCCGAACGTGGACATGGACCTCTCCGTCGTAGACCTCTCCCCGGTACCCGACGATGGCACCGCGACCGACGCCTACGCGAACACCGTCGAAGCCGCGAGACGGGCCGAGCGACTCGGCTACTCGCGCTTCTGGGTGGCCGAACACCACGGGATGGCCGACCGACTCGCCGGGACGACCCCCGAAGTCCTGCTCGGGCATCTCGCCGCCGAAACCGACTCGATTCGACTCGGCTCCGGCGCGGTGTTGCTCAACCACTACAGTCCGTTCAAGGTCGCCGAGCAGTTCGGCGCGCTGGACGCGCTGGCACCCGGACGCATCGACGCGGGTCTCGGCCGCGCGAACGGGTCGCCAGCCGCCGACCGCGCCCTCGAAACCTCCCGGCGCGTCGAGAATCCCGACGAGGACCACGCCGAGAAAATCGAGGCGGTCGTCAACCACCTCTACGACGACTACCCCGACGAACACCCCTACGCCGACCTCGAACTCCCGCGTTCGGCCGAAGACCCGCCCGTGCCGTGGGTCCTCGGGTCGAGTCCGTCGAGCGCGGCCATCGCGGGCGAACTCGGACTCCGGTACTGTTTCGCGGCGTTCATCCGCCCGCAGTTCGCCGAACGCGCGTTCGAGGAGTACCGCGACCACTTCCGACCCTCGCGGTTGGCCGGGAGCGCCGAGGAACCGGAGGGGATGGTCGCCGTGAACGCGGTCAGCGCGGACACCGACGGGCGAGCGGCGCGACTCCGGGCGGTGGCCGAAGCGTCGTTCGAGCGCCTGAAGCGCGGCGAAGCCGGAACTACGCCGTCGGTCGAGGAAGCAATCGACGAACTCGGCGGCGTCCCCGAACCGACACCGGCGACGCTCGACGCCGACGAGTGGCCGCGGGCGGTGTCCGGAAGCCCCGAAACGCTCGCCGACGTGTTGGACCAACTCGCGGACCGCGTGGGGGTGGACGAGGTGATGATTCAACACGTCGTCGCCGACCACGACGACGCGCTTCGGTCCCACAAACTACTGGCCGAGGGCGTCGGACTGACGCCTCGCTGAGGCGACACGGATACGGGTCGTGACTCAGCGTTCGCCTTCGGTCGTGGTATCGGTTGCGTCGGACGAGCGACCGAACTCCGACCGGTTCACCAGCAGGCCGCTCACGCGTTGGGGGTCCGGGACGCTCAGGAGGACGAGCGATTCGGTTCCGGTCCCCGCGGTGGAAATCTCGACGTTTCCACACGAGACGACTCGCTGGCCGAACGATTGGCTCACGGCGACGTTCTGAATCCGGTCCAACCGAATCGTTTCGAGAGTCCGTCTGGTCACGCCCGTCTTCTTGTAGAGTTTCTCGGTCGTGAGGACGTATCGAACGGTGCGGTACCGGAGGTACGCCCACGCGCCGACGGGGACGCTTGCGAGCAAGACCAAGCGCGTTATCAGTCGAAACCGCGACGGGAGGACGGCGAAACTCACGAGTCCCGCGACGACGACGGCCGCCCAGATAGCGAGCCACTTCTTGACGATGTACGGACTCGGCTGACCGACCCAGACGACGCGCTCTCCGGAGGCGAGCGTCGCCCAGTCGGGTAGACTCGTCTCCTCCATCTGTTCGGTCCGTGCGGTCGATTCGCCCGGCGTGCTTTTCGGCGTCGGACTCACTGGCAGTCACCCCTCTCGCGCGTTCGAATACATTACGAGACTCGTTCCGTACCGGTCCGACGCCTCCGGAGTAGTTAACTGCCCTCCTCAGTTTAATCCGCGGCGACACGTCGCGTTTGGATGACAAGCTCTGTCAGCGACAGTTGACGGCGGGTAACCGCAGTCGGGACTCCGGCGGGAAGACCGGCCGGGCGCGTCGTCCCGTTCGTCGTCGTCCCAGTCGGCGTGTCAGTGGGTCCGGCGTCGAGGGACGCCGCGGCGCTCGGACCCGACGCCCGACAGTCCCCGGTCTCTCGGAACTGTGACACGCCGCCGTTTTCATCCCCAATTACTCGACGTTACGCCCCGGTGGACGCCGCACGGAGCGTCACGACCTTCTGAACGATTTGACCGCTTTTTGGCTTCGGGCGTCGAACTCGCAGAACGAATAACCATGAGTGAAACCACGACCTTCGAGACGGAATCGACACCAATCCGCGGAAGCATCGTCGCGGGAGCGATTATCTCGGCGCTCGGCGTCGTCGCCGTCTTCTCGCCGCTGCTCACCGGACTCTCGCTCGCGGTCATCCTCGGCGCGCTTCTGGTGGTGGGTGCCATCGTCCACGTCGCCCACGCGTTCTCGGCCGGGAGTTTCTGGGGGGCCGTCTGGCAAGTCGTCCTCGGCGTCCTCTACGGGTTCGCCGGAATCACGTTCATGGCGAACCCGGTCGTCGGGCTAGCGACGTTGACGCTCCTCGTCATCGCGTTCTTCCTCGTGGATGGCGTGGTCGAAATCGTCTGGGCGATTGCGGGCCGGGACAACGACGGGTGGGTGTGGCTTCTGGCAAGCGGCGTCCTGTCGCTGGCCGTTGCGGTCCTGCTCTTCGCCGGATTCCCGTCGACTGCGGCGTGGGCCGTCGGTCTCCTGTTCGGCGTGAACCTGCTCGTCACCGGCATCACGCTGGTCATGGTCGGCATGAAGAGCAGACGCGCCGCCCGCGGCGGCACGCCCACCGGCGAGCGAGGGCAGGGGGCGTGAGTCACCGGTTCGCGGACTCCGACTGGAAGCGAGCGAGCAGTTCGTCGGAGATGCCCGAGAGGTGGGCCGTCCCGAAGACGGCGACCAACAGACCGCCCATCGTGTTGTAGAAGAGGTCGAGAACCGTGTCTTCGAGACCGTACTGGGTGAGGACCTTCGGGATGCCGACCAACTCGGCGGTCACGGCGATGTAGAACTCGACGAGTTCCCAGAACACGCCGAACGCCATCACGAACACGAGCAGGTACGCGAAGGTGAACTTCGGTCCCATGTTGATGTACTCGGTGTGTTCCTGCAACGCCCGCGTCACCGCGTAGGCGGACCCGACGACCAGCGACGACGACAGGGCGTGGGTCATGTGGTCCCACCACCACAGCGCTTTGTACGGCGTCAGAAAGCCGATACCGGGGAGCGGAACCGTCCCGAGTGCGTGGAGGAACATCGCTATCGTTATCCAGAGGACGAGCGCCACGTCCATCGTGATGTGGTACCGCCGTTCGAGGACCGCCGGGAGGAACGTGACGAGGAGTCCGACCGCGGCGTTGACCGCGATGCCGGGGTTGCCGATGTACAACCCGACGGCGAAGATGGCGACCATCACGGCTTGGAGGACTCTGACGAGACTCGCCTGCACGCGGTCGGAGACGTGCAGTCGGTTCCGGATGCTCACGGGACCGTCACTCCCTCGCCGCCGACTTGGTCTACGTTCGCCCTGAGACGCCGCCGGAAGTACACTCGGAAGAGACCGCCAGCGACGAACCCCGCGAGGGTCGCGGCGGTGAAGATAATCATCAGGTCGTCGTTGGTCTCCACGAACGCGGTGCCGAGATACCGGGCCGACGCCGCCGACCCCACCGCCCAGAACCCCGCCGTCGCCATCGTTGCGAGGACGACGAAAAACACCGCGAAGTTCGGCGTCATCCGGACCGAACTCGTCAACTGGAGCGCGACCACGACGAGCATTCCGAGCGCGGCGATGCTGAGACCGGTCACGAAGTCGGCGAAGAAACTGAGTCCGACGGCCCCGGCCGCGAGGGGTATCGAACACACCAACAGAAGCGGCCACGGCACCGTGCGGGTCCACGACCGACTGACCAACGCTGGCGCGATTGCGACGAACGCGGCGACGGCCGCCAGCGCCATCCGGACCAGCAACACGTCGAGGAAGGCGGTTATCGCCACGGCGACGAGGACGCCGACGAGTAGCCACGCGATTGCCGCGTTGATTCGAGTGTCCTTGATAAACCATTCTTCGGGTAGTTGTTGACTCATGTTGGCGTTCCCCCCGAGAGGCCGGTCACGGGCCGGTCGCCGACCGGCGACCGGCCACGAATCGGACCGACGGCCCTCTCGGTATCCGATAGGTCGGGACTCCGAAAAACGATTACTACCGTCCAACTGTCGAGCAACCGAGAGAGTCCCGGAAACGCGACGTTTCCGGGTCCGAGCGGGTGCGGTCCGCCGCCGGGTCGGAGACACCCCGCGAAAACGGAACCGCGGAGTTCAGGCTTCGATTTCCTCGGCGGCGAAGGCGTCCCGAAGGTTCCGTTCCTCGTCGCCCGAGAGGTTGGTCCGAACGACTTCCGGGTCGAACTGCTTCATCTCTTCGATAACCCGGTCGGCGACGACATCCTCGACCAACAGGAACAGCGCGGAGTCGCCGGGTTCGATGGTGTCGCCGACTTCCCTGATGAAGTTGTCGTCGATGCCGTAGTCGGCGTACTTGCCGGAAATCGCGCCGGTAATCGTGCCAATTGCTAACCCGAGCCACGGCATCCAGAACAGCAGTCCGACGAGCATCCCCCAGAACGCGCCGCCGAGCGCACCTGCGCCGACGAGACTCTGGGCCTGCTTGACATCGACGCCGCCGTCCTCGTTTCGGACGACGACGGCGGCGTCTTTCAGTGTGACCAGTTGCTCTTTCTGTAACTCGATTAGCCTGTCTCGGGCCTCGAACGCGCTATCTTTGCCGTCGAACGAAAGGACGACGAGTTCGCTCACTGTGTTTGTCCCCCGACGGGCCTTCGCCACCGGTCGGTTTATACGGTGGCAAGCGTTCAGGTCGAAAACGACGGCCATCTCCGCGGTATCGCCGATTACCGACCGTTGGCTGTTCACGACGGAAGCGGGTCGCTCCCGGGGGAGAGTCGCCGCGAAACCCGGTCTACCGGACCGTAAGCCGCGATTTCGCCCGCCGGGTCGTGGGATAACCGACGCCCGTCGCGCCGAGTCAACTCGCTACGCTTAAATCCGTGGAACGTACTGCGTTACTTGCTAACGCAAACCGAGAAGATGAGACGCCAAACTCCCCCACCCGCCGTCCGAACCCGTATCTCCTGTGACCGAACCGACGGATTCAACGTCGAGGACGGACTGCACCACTACGACTGGTGTCCGTTCTGCGGCAATCGGGCCGACGCCGAGGACCACAAGTTCGTCGTCACCGTCTCCGAGTAACGCTTTTTTAGCTACCTCGCGTCGGGCGTGAGGCGACAGTCCTGAGGTGACATCCGGCGATTTCCCCCCGTAGAGGGCCACGAGAACGCTCTCGCGCTTGCCCTCGGGTATCGAAATCCGAACGAGACGCAGGGACCGTGGATGACCCACTCGGTCGGAAGTAGTGACAGCGTGTCGCTACGACGGGGGTAGCCCGGACGGAGTAATCCCGACTACGGGGGCGGGAGGGGTGGACACCGTTCGACTGTCGGACGAAACGAGAGCGTTTCGGTCGGGTCTGAGAAACCTATACGTTTTCTTTAGCAATCTATTTATTTGTCACTAAATCCGTTTTCTTTCTAAGAGAACGAAAAAGAGTGCTTCGAGCGACTCGCCGCTCGAAGTCGTATTAGCAGTCGAGCAAAAGCGGTCGTTTCCCGCCGAGACGCCTCAGAGTCCGGGGTAGGGGCCGCTCTTGGCCTCGGTGAGACGGGCGGCCTGCTCGTCAGAGAGGTCGATTTCGGCCGCCGCGAGGTTCTCTTCGAGTTGGTCCACGGTGCGAGCGCCGACGATGGGCGCGGTCACGCCGTCGCGGTGCATCAGCCACGCGAGCGCGGTCTGGGCGGGCGTGGCGTCAACTTCGTCGGCCACCGCGTCGAGTTCGTCGTGGAGGTCGAAGTTCTCCTCGGTCAGGTACGAATCCACGAAGCGACTCGACTCGGCGGCGCGGGACTCGCCGGTGAGTCCGTCCTCGCGCGAGTACTTCCCGGTGAGGAAGCCCTGTCCGAGCGGACTCCACGGACAGACCGCGAGGTTCTCGGCGCGGGCCATCTCCAGATAGTCCCCCTCGATTTCGCGGTCCACGAGGTTGTACCGGGGTTGGAGGACGGTAAACGGCTCCCAGCCCTCGGCGCGGGCGATTTCGTTGGCCTTGGCCACCTTCCACGCGTTCGGTCGGAGCGTCGAGGCCCCGAGGTAGTGGACCTTGCCCTCCTCGACGAGGGCGTTGAGCGTCTTCATCATCTCGCGGGTGGGCGTCTGGTCGTCCCAGCGGTGGATGTAGAGTACGTCCACGTAGTCGGTGCCGAGTCGGTCGAGAATCTTCTCGGCGCGGTGTCGGAGGTTCTTGCGGTTGGTGCCCCGACTGTTCGGGTCGCCGTCACGAATCTGCCAGTAAATCTTCGAGGCGATGGTGAACCGTTCTCGGTCCCGGTCGGCCAACCAGTCGCCAATCCACTCTTCGGACTCGCCGCCGCCGTACACGTCGGCGGTGTCGATGTACCGCCCGCCAGCGGACTCGTAGGCGTCGAGCAACTCGTGGGCGCGTTCCTCGCCGATTTCGACGTTCCCTTCTTCGGTCTCCTTCCCGAATCGCCACGTCCCGAACTGGAGTTCGCTCGTCTGTACGCCGGTCCCACCGAGTCGGACGAAATCGAGGTCGAGTGCGTCCAAATTCGTCATAGACGCCTATCGCTACGGGTGACGGTCGGAAAAGGGTTCAGCAACCGGCAGGCGACGGAACCGCGCGGCGAGTCGCCGTCTTCACAGACTGAAGTCCGGCGTCGGGGTTTAAATCGGCGTGGCGACATGTCCCGGTATGGAAACCGTTACGACCGAAACGATTCCGGGCGAAGAAATCGAAGCGAGTCTCGGCATCGCGCGCGGAAACACCGTCGAAGCGCGAAACGTCGGCCGAGACATCACACAGGGACTCCGCAACATCGTCGGCGGCGAACTCAAGGCCTACTCCGAACTCCTGACGAAGGCCCGCGACGAGGCCCTCTCGCGCATGGAGGAGGAGGCCCAAGCGATGGGTGCCGACGCCGTGGTCAACGTCAGACTGGAGAGTTCGGAAATCGCAAACGGTGGCTCGGAAGTCATCGCTTACGGGACCGCGGTCCGACTCGCGTAACTCCCTCGCGCGCCCGAGTCGGACACCCGAATGCCGGTCGAAGGGCGACCCGCTCGGACACGCTACACATTGTAAACAGTCTACACACGAGTGTATAATGCTTCCGACGGGCGACCGCGCGGAGAAATTCCGCACTGTTTGAAATGTGTGCAACTTCCGGACGGTGTAGAATGTTTAGAACGTGTGACGCGTCGAGGGGGACGAACGGACGAGGTGGAGCGGACGGGGTGGAGCGGACGGGGTGGAGCGAACGTGACGGGACGAAATCAGTCGTCTCGGCGGTTGTCGAGACGGTTCCGGAAGTAGAGACACCCGTCCTCGTCCTGATAAATCACGTCTTCGGTGCGAAGCCATCCGTCGGTGAACAACTCCGACGCCTCGTTGTTCCGGTTCCAGTACCCCGGCGTCACCACGTCACCGCGCAGGAGCAGTTCGCCCTCGTTGCCGGGCGGTAGTTCTCGGCGGCTATCGAGGTCCACGAGTTTCGTCTCCACGACGCTGACCGGTTCCCCGATGCAGTTGGGCCGCGAGTCCTCGGAGAGTCGCGCCATACTCACCGCGAGCGATTCGGTCTGGCCGTAGTAGTTGATGACGTTCTCGATGCCGTAGATGTCCCGAAAGTCGTTGAACGTGGACTGGGCGCGGAGCAGACCCGTCGTGACGAGACAGGTCTCCATCGAAGAGGTGTCGTACTCCGCGGCGCGTTCGTCGTCGATTGCCTCACGGACCTGTTCGGGTTTCAACAGCGACAGGCGGGGTTCGTACTCCTCGACCAGTCGCGCCCACTGCTCGGCGTCCCAGTCGGACTGGACGACGACCGACCCGCCAGTGCAGAGGACCGGGAGGGCCGACCCGTAGATTCCGGGGCTTCGCGCGAGCGACACCGCCGCGAGATAGCCGTCCGACGCCGTGATGTCGAACACGTCGATGGACATCTGGGTCGAAGCGGTGACGTTTCTGTGGGTGTGGATGACGCCCTTCGGGACGCCGGTCGTCCCCGAGGTGTACACCACTTTTGCGATGTCCTCGTCGAGTTGCTTCTCGATTTCGAAAGAGGGCCGTTCGACGGTGGACAGTCCGAGGTCCCCGTCCGCACCGATGCAGATCTGTTCGAGGGGAACGTCCGTCAAGGTGTCGTCGCTCGTCTGCACTCGGAGTTTCTCGGCGTACTCGTCGGTGGTAATCGCCATCTCCGGCTCCAAGTCCGCGACCACGTGGTCGGTCACGTCGGCGTCCCATCGGCCGTCAATCGGAACGGCGATAGCGCCGACTCGCCAAATCCCCAGCACGACCGACAGGTAAGCCGGGTCGTTCGGGAGGTGGAGAGCGATTCGGTCGGTCGCCTCGACGCCCTCGTCTCTCAACAACGCGGCGACGTATCCGGACTCCCGGCGGAGTCGTCGGTAGGACTTGTCCTCGCCGGTGGGATTTTCGATAGCGATGTCGTCGTTGTTTTCCGCAACTCTATCGAATCTCTCACAGACGTTCATTTATTAACTTCGTATTTGAAAATAATATATAAGAGCATCGTTTTTTGACAATACAAATAACAATCGCAGTCTCGCGTCGAGTCCCGCTGACTGTCCCCGACAGTCGCCGTCAGTGCGATTTGCTCCGGCAGAGAATTTTAGTGCAAAAAAGATATGGTTCGGCGACGTGCCTTCTGGTCCATGACGCTCTACGACCGAATCGCCGACCTCTCGCTCGACATCGAGGGCTACGAGTTCGCGCGCAACCACCAAGACACCGGATTTCCTCGAGTGACCACCACCGTCTCGCTCCACGGCGACGGAGAGACCGGCCGCGGCGAAGACGTTATCTACACCGAGGAGGACCACCGCGCGTTACGCGAGACGACGGTCGAGTTCCCGTTCGCGGGCGAGTACACCTTCGACGAGTTCTCGGCGCTGTTAGACGAGACCGACTTATTTCCCGACCGCACGCCGCCGCGCGACTCGGACTACCGCTTCCGGCGATGGGCGTTCGAGAGTGCCGCGCTGGACCTCGCGCTCAAGCAATCGGACCTGACGCTCGCCGAGGCCCTCGACGAGGAGTACGACCCCCTGCGATTCGTCGTCAGCACCGGTCTCGGCGACCCACCGAGTACGGACCGCGTGCGCGGGTTGCTCGACGACGACCCGGACTTGGAGTTCAAACTCGACCCGAACCCCGAGTGGACTCCCGAACTGATGGACGAACTCGCCGCTACCGACGCCGTACGCATCCTCGACTTCAAAGGCCAGTACGAGAAAGTACCGGTGGCCCAACCTCCGCTTCCCGAGGTCTACGAGCAAGTCGCCGAGGCGTTCCCCGACGCACTGCTCGAAGACCCCGCGTTGACAGACGAGACCCGTCCGACGTTCGACGGCATCGAGGGCCGCGTGACGTGGGACCATCCGATTACCGGCGTCGAGAGCGTCGAAGCCCTCCCTTTCGAACCGGAGTATCTCAACGTCAAGCCCTCGCGCTTCGGCACGGTTGAGTCGCTCCTCGACACGGTGGAGTACTGTCGGGAACGGGACATCCGGATGTACGGCGGCGGCCAGTTCGAACTCGACGTGGGCCGTCAGCACATTCAGGCGCTCGCGTCCTTGTTCTACCCCGACGCGCCGAACGACACCGCTCCGCGGGCGTACAACGACCCGGGACTCGCCACGGACCTGCCGGGGAGTCCCCTCTCCCCGCCGTCGGACCCTCGCGGATTCGAGTGGACGCCGGACACGAAACCGGCTTCCGAACCCCCAACGCCGAACGAATAGACAGACGGCTCGGCCGCGTCGGTGAGCGAAGCAACTCTGTCCGGATGTTCCGAGTCCGACGACCGAAATCGGAGCGCCGAAGCCGTGACGCCGGAAAAATAGGAACATAATTTTTAAGAAAATAGATAGAAGTCTTATAGCCATACAAATAGTTGTGAAAGATAACTATATTTATCTCTTGGACGGATTGGCGCATCCGGATTGACACTATCGCGTGGTTCCGAATCGCCCCGTAGCCTTCTCGGTCCCCGAAGTCGTCACGGCGGACAATCCGGCGCTTACGAACGCGCCGACGCTCGAAATCCTGTTCGAAAATACATTCTCGAAAATATATTTCACCTATTTGTGATATTGTAATTGGCGTTTCTGACAGCGTATTAACGGCTTATCTATAAGGGCGTGGTGTTAGACGGGTCTATTATGTCGGATGCAGAGAAATTGTCGCGGCCAGAATCTACAGACACCCAGCCAATTCCGGAGAAAACGAGCCTCGAAGCCGCCTTGAACGCCTTCTACTACTGAACGAACCGACCCCTCGGCCGCCCAATCCCCCGCGTACGTTCCTCACTACGTCGAACTCCCGACGAAGAAAAACCAACCCCCGACGAACGACGGGTGACGAAGCGGTGGTCTGTGGCCCTGCACTCGAACCGCAGTCAGATGTCGAACACGTCGAGACCGGTCCGCTCGTCGAGGTGGTGGGTCAGCGGCGTCTCGCCGAGGGTCACGAGTATCTCGAAAGTGCCCGAGACTCTGGCCCCCGAGCAGTGACCGCCCAACGCCTCGAAGGAGTCGTCGGCCACCTGAATGTGGGTGTGAATCTTGTCCGGTCCGATATTGCCCGAAAAGTTCGTCACTTCGAACTGGCCCGCGAACTCCTCTTCGCTGTACTTCTGTGCGTCGGTGTCGTAGTGGCCGAGCGTCACCCGGTCCACCGCGCCGATACCCGTCAGAAAGCCGTTCTCGATGTCGTACTCCTCGCGCACCGCGTCGAGCGATTCGAGGACTTCCTCGCCCGGTTCGAGGCGGACGACGATTCGGTCGTCTTCGCGTACGTGGTCCACGTGCGTTCGCCACGACGACTACGGCGCACTTCGTAGTACTGCTTGCTGTCGGCCGGAACTTCATCGCCTCTTTACTCTCCGACCCCGTACCGTCGGGCATGGAACCGGAAGACAACCATCGCTACTGGGCCAACCGCTCGGCGGAGTTCTCGCCGACCCACTACGCCGAAATCGGACAGAACGAAGTCACCGAGACGCTCGCGGCGGTACTCGACCACTACGCCGCCGTCGACGCCGCAATCTTAGAAGTCGGGTGCAGTTCCGGGAGACATCTCGCCCACCTGTTAGACGAGGGGTTCGAGAACCTGACCGGCATCGACATCAACGACGATTCCTTCGACGTGATGGCCGACCACTACCCGCGACTCGCCGAAACCGGAACGTTCCACACGGGCGCAATCGAGGACATCGTTCCCGACTTCCCCGACGACGAGTTCGATGTCGTCTACTCCGTCGAGACGCTCCAACACGTCCACCCCGAGAACGCGTGGGCGTTCGAGGAGTTGGCCCGCGTCACGTCCGACCTGCTGATAACCGCCGAAAACGAGGGTAACAGCCCTAATCGCGGCCGCGAGGGTGCCGAGGTGAGTTGCGTCCACGACGACTTTCCGCTGTACCACCGCGACTGGAAGCAAGTGTTCTCGGAGTTGGGTCTCGCCCAACTCCTCTGTGAACCGGGCAAGCGCGATACCGTCCGGGTGTTTCGCGTCCTCTGACTGGTGGCGACCCGCGGCGACTCAGAGGCTGACCTCGGACTCGCCGACGACGGCGGTGTCGTCGCTACCGGGCGCGGTCCAGACGACTCGCACCACGTCGCCGTCCCGAATCGAGTCGTAGACTGTCTCTTCGTTCTCCGTGATGACGATGCGGTCGTCGGCGGTAATCTCGCCGGTCCATCCCTCGTTCGACCCGGTGAAGTGCTGTGGGTACGGTTTGCTCGGTCCGGACTCGTTGATTCGGCCGTTCTCGTAAGCGACCACGCCGTCTATCGTCACCCGCAACTGCGTGGCTTCAACCGCCTGTCCGCCGTCGTGGGTGATGTTGACCGCCTCGTCCACCCGCCCGTGGTCGCCGTCGGCGTCCATCGCGTCCTCCCGATACTCGAACGCGAACTGGGCGTTCGGTTGCGGTTCGCTCACTCGGTCCTCGAACCCGAGGACGAACGTTCCGATGGTGGTGGCTAAGACGACCGTAACCGCGACCATCAGAACGACGCTAACGGCGGGACTGACCGCGCCGTCGTCCTCGAAGAATCGTCTGACGTTCATGACTGATAGTTGTCCTTCGACACGATACCGCCCGTGCGCGCCGAGCGAACTCTCGACCCTGCTCACGGACGGACGTGTACGGGAGCGCGTTTTCACCCGGCACTTATAACGTTTCCTCAAGAAAATAACTCCTATATCTTCGTAAATTTAATAAAATAAGGTATGTGGTTCAAATGTCTGAGATTCGATACGCTAGTGCGAGCGAATCCGTCGCCGCGGGGACCACGGAGAGTGTGGGCCGTTCAGCTATCGGCGGCGAGTTATATCTTGCTACCGCTGTTCGGGAGGGTGTCCACGAACTCGAATTCGCGTGGCTTCTTGTAGTCCTCTATCGCTTCGCTCTCGACGCAGTGGTCTTGGAGTTGTTCGGCGGTCACGTCGCCGTCGGCGACGACGTAGGCTTTCGGAACCTCGCCCCACTCGTCGTCCTCAATGCCGACGACGGTGGTCGCTTCGACTGCCGGGTGCGACCGGAGGACTGCCTCGATGTTCTTCGGGTAGATGTTCTCTCCGATGAACTTGATGCGGTTGCTGAGTCTGCCGGTCAGCCTGTAGTATCCGTCCTCGGTTTCGAGGCAGGCGTCGCCCGTGAAGTACCAGTCGCCCTCGAAGGAGTCGCCAGCAGTCTCGTAGTCGCGCAGGTAGCCCTCGAACGCGCCGGGGGTGTCGTGGCGGACGATGAGTTCTCCTTCCTCGCCGACGCCGACTTCCGCCGACGGGTCGCGCTCGTCGATTTCCACGATTCGCATGTCCTCGGCAGTCTCGGCGTACGCGAATATCGCCGGGTTGTTCTTCTCCCGGAGGTTGACCTTCGTGTACGACGAGAAGATTTCGGTCATCCCGTAGATGTTGTAGAGTTGGTCGGGGTCGATGATTCGCTTGATGTCGCCGAACAGTTCTCCGCTCATCGGTGCCGCCGAGAAGCTAACCGTCTCGACGGACTCGAACGTCTCGCGGTCCTCGTCCGCGTCGGGTTGCTCGAATTCGTCTTTCGGGTCGAGCAGTCGCTGGTAGATGACCGGTGCCTCGTGGAGGACCGTGACATCCTCCTCGGCTATCACGCGACGGTACAGGTCGGGGTCGAACTCGGGAAACGGGATGAAGGTGCCGCCCGTCACGAACGCGGAGAGGAGCAGTCCGTGGAATCCGAGCGTGTGATAGAGGTGTATCCGGCCGAGGACGGTCTCCCTGTCGAAGACTCGCTGACTGTGGATGTTGAGAAAGACTCGGTTGATGCCGCCGCGGTGGGTAATCTCGATGCCCTTCGGGTCGCCGGTGGTCCCCGAACTGTACTGGATGATGCTGGTGTCGTCGGGACCTATCGACACCGGGTCCGGCGCGTCGGACTCCCGGAGCAACGCCTCGTAGTCGGTCACGTCGGGTGCCGACACGTCGGCCGTCGTGACGAACGTGTTGCACTCCAACTCTTCGCGGAGGTCCATCACTTGGTCGGCTATCACGTCCCCGAACACCAGCATCGACATGTCGGCGTCCGAGACGAAGTAGCGGAGTTTGTCGTTGTTGATGTCGAAGTTGAAGGGAACGGCGACGGCACCGACTCGCTGGATGGCGAGCAGAACGAAGACGTTCTCCGGCGAGTTGCGGTGGGCCACTCCAACTCTGTCACCCTTCTCGATACCGAACGACTGGAGACCCGCGGCGATTCGGTCTACCTTCTCGTCTACTTCGGCGTAGCTAAACCGCTGTTCGGCTATCGGGTCTACGATAGCAGTCCGTTCGGGCGCACTCTTCACCGTATTTTGAAACAACTGAGGAACGTCCCACATGCTTTCACGTTATAAAAGTATGATATAAAATTGTATCGGCTTTTATCTCATTGACTAGGATGATGATTCATAGTTGCTCGGTAGTGGGCGGTCCGTATCTCCCGATTTTCCGGGCGTAGAGCGCCGTCGGGCCACCGATTCGCGACTCGTCGCCGTCCGTGCCGTCGGCGGTTCCGCTACTCCCGCACAAATATCTCCAACTGTTTCTGTTTGCAGTACTCCCGTGGTCGGCGTACCGACCCGGTAACCCGGTCGAACGAATTCCTCCGAGCGGTTACGTTTTCTGAGATTGATAGTTGATTCTTGTTACCAAGACACTTGAATAAGAATTCAATATGAAAAGGTAAATGTGTCACTGCGGCGTCCCTCTCGGGTGTAATGACAGCTGACATTACCGAGAGCCAAGATGAACTCGCCGATACCGGGGGTTCGGTCTGGGATATACGGTTGGTCGTACTGACGTTGGGAACGTTCATGGTCGGTACAGGGAACCTCGTCTTCATCGGCGTCCTCGGCGAACTCGCCAGTGACCTCAGCGTCACGGAGGGCACTGCTGGCGTACTAGTGACGGTGTACGCCGCCACCGTGGTCGTCGGGTCGCCGATTCTCGTCTCGGTTACGGGGTCGGTCACTCGCAAACGCCTCCTCCTCGGTTCCGTCCTCGTCTACGCGATTACGAACTTGACCGCCGCCGTCCTACCGACGTTTCGACTACTCGTCCTTGACCGGGCCGTGATGGGCGTCGGGTCGGCGCTGTACACCCCCGTCGCCGTCGCCGTCGCCGCGGACTTGGCACCCGCCGAAAAGCGCGGACAGGCGATTTCGCTCGTCATGAGCGGACTGACAGTCGCGTTCGTCGTCGGTCTCCCGCTCGGCACCGCCATCGGCGGGTACTTCGGATGGCGCGCGACGTTCGCGTTCGTCGGCATCACCGGTCTCCTCGCGTTCCTCGGACTCCAAGTGTTCTTCCCGGTAATCGAGACGACGTCCGAGGCGGCCGGTCTCCGGTCGGTGGCCGCGCTTCGCCGCCCCGCAATCGCCATCAACGTCGGACTCATCGTCCTCGAATTCGCGAGTACGTTCGTCGCCGTCTCGTTCGTCGGTCCCCTCCTGCGTAGCATCACCGGGTTCGGCACGCGGGGCGTCACGATAATCCAGTTCCTCCTCGGTATCGGCGGTATCGTCGGAACCATGCTCGGCGGGTACGGGTCGGACAACTGGGACACCAGCAACATGCTCATCGGCATCGCTATCGGCGTCATCCTCGGCCTGCTCCCGCTCTGGTTGGTGCAACCGGTTTCCGGGTCGCTTCTGGCAATCGCCACGGCAATCTTCGCTTCGGTCGTCGGTGCCGGGTCGCTGTTCGCACTGCTTCCGATTCAACAGAGCCGTCTGCTCCAAATCGCGCCCGACTCGCGGAACGTCGTCCTCGCGCTGACCGTCTCTGCGGTCTTCCTCGGGTTGGCGCTCGGGTCCACTATCGGCAGTGCCGCGCTGACGCAAGTCGAGTCCTACGGCAATCTCGGCGCCGTCGGTGCGGCCTTCGGTGGCGTCGGACTCCTGATTACGGTTCTGATGAAGTCCGGCAACTTCGCGTCCCCCAGTACCGCGTAGTCGGACCGCTCCGTTTCCGAGAAACTTCTGTCGTCGCGTTCGTCACTCGGTGACTTCCGAGACGACCGCTTCGATGTCTTCGAGACCGTCGGCGAGGTGTTCGCGGTGGGTCCGGAACGAGAGAACGCAGATTCGGATGGCGAACCGGCCGTTTAGCGTCGTCCCCGAGAGGTAGATTCGGTTCCGAGCGTTGATTTCCTCTAGTACTCGCTGGTTGAGTTCGTCGAGGTCCTCGCCCTCGATGCCCTCCGGTTCGACCCGGAACGCGAGGATGGACAGTTGGGGTTCCGCGACCAGTTTCACGTCGTCGATGTTCCGGAGGCAATCGGCGACTTGGTTGGCGAGTTCCAACTTCTCGGCGAGGGTGTCCCGGAAGGCATCGATACCGTGCATCTTCAGCGGTAGCCACACCCGCAGACCCCGGAAGTCCCGCGACAGTTCCGGCCCGAGTTGGCTGAAGTCCACCGTCCCGGACTCGGGTTCCCAATCTGGGATGTAGTCGGCCTCGACGGAGTGGGCGCGAGCGAGCGCGTCCCCGTCTCGCATCAGGACCGCCCCCGTACCGTACGGGAGGAACAGACCCTTGTGGGGGTCTACCGTGATGGAGTCACACCGGTCGAGTCCGGAGAGTTTCTCTCGGCCGTCGTCGGTCAGCGAGAAGAACCCGCCGTAGGCACCGTCGGCGTGAAGCCAGAGGTCCTCTCGGTCACAGAGGTCCGCGAGGGCCTCGAAGTCGTCCACCGCGCCCGTGTTCGTCGTGCCCGCGGTCCCGACGACGAGGAGGGGGTCCTTTCCGGCGTCTCGGTCCTCCTCGATTGCCGATTCGAGGGCGTCCACGTCCATCCGAAACCGCTCGTCGGTTTCGATAGAGCGCACGTTTTCCGGCGGGAACCCGGCGAGGACGGTGGCTTTCGACACCGAGTGGTGCGACTGGTCGCTGGTGTAGATAATGCCGTCGAGGAAGTCGTCGTCAAGGCGTTCGCGCCGAGCGGTAATCGTGGCGACGAGGTTCGCCATCGACCCGCCGGACGTGAGCAGGCCGAACGACTCGTCCGGGTAGCCCATGATTTCACAGAACCAGTTGACGACGTTCGTCTCGAGGGCGACGAGCGCCGGGGCCGCGAACCACGTCCCGACGTAGCGGTTGGTCGCGTCCGCCACGAAGTCCGCCAGTGCCGCGTGAAAGAGACCGCCGCCCGGCGTGTACGCCATGTAGCCCGGGTGGACGTTGGTACTGGAGTGGACGATAGCCTCCTCGAACAGGGTGTCCAGCAGGTCGTCGTAGGCCGTCGGCTCTTCCGGGAGCGGTTCGCGCAACTCCGCGGCTTTCTCGTGGGCACCGTCGAGGTTGGCCGCGGGACCGTCCGGGACGCCTTCGAGGTGGTCGAGTACGCGCTCGGCCGCCTCTTGGATCATCTCGTTCTTCTCGTCGCGAGAGAACTCGAGCGGACGGTCGGTATCTTTCCCAGGAGGGAGGCTAGAATCAACCATTATCGTGCAGACAGAGAACTATTGAACGCAAAAAAAGCGTCGTTGTCCGGGGACCTCCCTCTGGCGGTAAACGAGTCGTAACGTCTCGCCCGGCAAATTTGCGTATTGATAACAAATTCCTATTGTAATATCAATATGAAAGAGATAAGTATGTAGTAAATTCATTACACGAAAAGATGCCTGAAACCGGCTCGTCTGACTCCGATGACGCCAACCGACGCGATGGTGCCGGATTTTCCTCCTATCTCACCGGAACGCTACGGTCTGACGAGACATCCGAATTGGAGACCGAACTCGGTTTCGACTTCGAGACTGTTTCCACTCCGGACGATTTGTCGTTCGATGTCGTCGCTACGACCGCGGCGCGTCGAACCGTCGCCATCGAAGCGATGGGCGACGGCCGCCAGCGGTGGGACCGGACGTTGGTGTCCGCATCGAAATACAAACCGGACTTCCTCGTACTCGTCGGAACGGCGTTCGACGACGACAACGTTGGAATCCTCGAGTGGTTGAACGACGCGACTCACGCCAACGTGTTCGGCGTGTCGGTCGGAAATGACGCTCCCGACTCGGGGGTCGACCCCAACGTACTCGTGGAACCACCGGGATGGTCCGACCAGTCCGAACAGAACCTCACGGAGAAACAACTCCTCCAGTTGCGCTACTGGGCCGAACTTCGGGACCGAATCGAGAACCGCGACACCTGTCTGGACTCGTGTGAACCCCAACCGAACAACTGGTACAACAACTCGATGGGGAAAATCGGGTACAAACTCCAGTTCGCCATCAACAGCTATCAGTCCGTGATACTGACCCAACTCGTGGTCCGTGACGACCCCGACGGCTTCCAAGCCCTCGCCGACGACCGGGAAGCCATCCGACGCGACATCGGCGAGGACCTCGTCTGGCTTCCGCCCGAGGAGGCGAAAGGTGAGGGCAACCGCGCACGGATAACGCTCCGGCGCGAGGGCGACCTGTTCGCCGAAGACTCGTGGGCCCAGTATCAGGAGTGGATGCTGGACGCGGGCGAGCGATTCTACGACGTGTTCCGCGACCGCATCTGAGCATGGCTGACGACCTATCCACGCCGGTTCACGTCGTAGACGTGTTTTCGCAGGGCCGGTACACCGGCAACCAACTCGCGGTCGTTCGGGACGCCCACCGACTGTCGGCCGACGAGATGGGGTGCATCGCTCGGGAGATGGACTACTCCGAGACGGCGTTCGTCACCGACGAGTCGCCAGCGGACGGCGGGTACGGCGTCCGCCTCTTCACCCCGGAAGCCGAGGTGCCCTTCGCCGGACACGCGGTCCTCGGTACGGCGTCGGTGATTCGAGACGCGATTGCCGACGGCGACCCCGACGAGATTACCCTCTCGCTGTCGGAGGGGTCGGTCACGGTGACGGCCGACACCGACGGCGACGAACCGATTTTTTGGCTCGAAGACCGCTCCGCGTCATTCCTCGAAACGCTCGACCCCGAAGTCGCCGCCGACGTGGTGGACGTGGCTCCCGGAGACGTGGCCCGCGACCTGCCCTGTCAGGTCGTCTCGACCGGACTACCCCAGTTGATGGTTCCGCTCGAAAGCCTCGATGCGGTCCGGCGGGCCACCACGAACGAGACCCCTTACTACGAACACGTCGTGGACGGTCTCGGCGTGAAGGCGGTGTTGGTGTTCGCCCGTGAGACCTACGAGTCCGAGAGCGACCTGAACGTCCGCGTGTTCGTGGAGGCCCACGGCATCCCCGAGGACTCCGCGACCGGGTCGGCCAACACCAGTCTCGCGGCCCTTCTCCTGCGCGAGCGAACGTCGGCCAGCGAACTCCGACTGACGGCCGAACAGGGCTACGAGATGGACCGGCCTTCGACGCTCCACCTCCGCGCCGACCGGACCGACGACAGCGTGGTCGCTCGGGTCGGCGGACGGGTCTCGAACGTTCTCGAAGGCCGACTGCTGTAACGACTGAGCCGTCGGGTCGTCCATCGCCCTCGCCGAAGAGGGCGAGTAGCACCTCATCGACGTGCGACTCGCGGGGTCGTGAGTCCTCTCTCGGGGCTTGCGTTCGCTGCTGGGAGTGTGCGACTGCACTGTCCTTCGGAGTCTAGTTCGTAACGTTCGCCGATTTCGAAGGAGACGAGAGAGGGGTGGCAACCGACGCGACGGCCGACCACGACGTAAGGGTCTAACGAGTTATTAGCTCCCGTCTACAAACTCGACTTCCCCTATGTTTAGGTCTACCAAGAGTTTGTTACAGCACAACGAGTATTCAGTTGTTGGTCTTCGTCGTCGTAGTATTTCTCTTCGTCGTCGTAGTATTTCTCTACTAAATTTACCTCAACGAGGTGTTCGAGTTCTCGATATATCGTTTCTCGGTGCTTGTCGTCCGCGAACTCGTTTTGATATTCCCGATACGTCTCAATTGACGAACGGTCGTCTTGAGAAATTAGGCCGAGGATTTTGATTCGCGTCTCGTTCGAAAGTGCTTTTCCGATTTTCGTTATTTCCATCACTTCTAAGTAACTCCATGATGAGAATTATTGTTTGTTACTCGTATTTGTAACAAGATTCGTTTCCAAGTAACAAAGTTACGAGTTGTATGTATCTGTATGAAAATCGTATGGCATCTGATTTCGAACAGATTTACCGAAGACTCCTTGCTCAAGCAGGGACTGTCGTCGAAGAACTCGAAGACATCGACTCGGACGAAGTTACGAGAGAGAACTGGACGAGTGAGTTTTCGGACTTCAACGATTCTCTGGATGAATTCGAAGAAACACAAGCCGAACTCTTTGCAGAATTATTCGACGCTACCAGTGGAAAGGGCCGAATCCGGGAATTCATGCGTGACAACGTAGGCGAAGTTGTTACCACTCAAACTCTTGCCCGAATTAGCGGGATACAAGATTACCAACGGCGAATACGCGAACTTCGGAACGAAGAAGGATTTATCGCCGATTCGACCCGCACCCGGTCTGAACTCTCTAACGATGAGTATTATATTAAGGAAATACGTGATGTGAATCAGAAAACTCGTCTTCCAAATGACCAACGGTTAAACTACTTAGAAGAAACTAATTACGAGTGTGAACTCTGTGGGCGTAACGTAAACGACAAAAAGGTCAATTGGGTTGACGTAGACCACATCCAACCCTATGTCGAATTCGGCACCGCAAAAGAGACCCACAAACGGGAAAATCTTCAAACACTCCGTAATCGATACCACGACGGAAAGAGCGCTCGTGAAGACATCGCAAATCAACGTCGAGACGGCGATACGGGTGCGGTAGATGCTGAAAACAGTGATAAACGATACGGGGGAATCAGACGAACAATCGTCCCAACAAGGGATTACAGATTACTAACTGCTGAACGTGGCAAGTTGGGACTGCTTTTGCTTCCCAATCCGGAACGATTTCTTGAAGATATCATGTTCGGTTTCCGCCTCTGGATTGATTCGGCTTTTTTTCCCTTCTAAATGGGATTTGATTGCTCGTCCGAGATGGTACGCTAACTTCGGCGGTACTGCGTTCCCGATTTGGGGTGCGACCCGCGTTCGTGCCCCGACGAACTCGAAGTCGTCCGGGAACGTCTGAAGACGGGCACCCTCCCGAATCGTAATCGAGCGGTTTGCCTCGGGGTGGAGATACCTTCCCTTTTCAGGTTTGTAGAATTCGGTCCGAATGGTAACTGACGGGAGATTCCACCACAGGCGGCTGAACAAGTCGGTACCACCGCGCTCTTTGTTCTTCCAGCAGTCCGGCATGAGTTCTTTCGGAAGGTCAAACCGATTTCCACCGGGAGGGACTTCTTGGAAGCGCCTTTTGCTGAGTTCCGTAACGCGCTTCCGACTGACGTGCCAGTTCTCTTCGGACGGTTCGTGCGGTAAGCTACCGAACGCGTCTCGAACTGTGCGTGTTTCTTCGTCTGTCTCTTCCGGGAAGAACGGTACACCAAGCTTACTACCCAGCACGAACCCCCGCTTTCGTTTCTGTGGAACTCCATAGTCGTGCGCCCAGAGCGTGTCCACGACTATTGTGTAACCTAACTCTTCTGCAATTTTGACGGCCCGTGCGCCTTCCCGAGATTTCAAAAAGCGCGAGACGTTCTCGATAAGGAAAACGTCCGGGTCGATGTCTTCGACAGCACGCAGAAAGTGACGCCATAGCTCGTTACGTTCGTCGCTCAACGCTTCCGTACTCGTCTTGTTGAGATTAGAAAACCCCTGACACGGCGGTCCGCCGACAACCACGTCCGCGTCGTCCCACATCTCGAAAGAAGGAACGTTCCGAATGTCTTTTTCGATTACTTCACCATCGAAATTTCGGCGGAACGTCTCCGCAGTATTATCGTCGGACTCCACCGCCCCAATCGTTTTAAAATAGGGATGGACAATACGCCGCTGGATTCATCCTGCCCCAACCCTAAGACTTGACGATGAGTTCGTCACCGCCCGGCCCACGGGGAGAACCGCTGTTCGGGAGTAGCCGTCGGTACGCCCGCGACCCGTTCCGGTTTCTCTCGGCGCTCGAACAGGCGTACGGCGACGTGGTGCAGTTCGACCTCGGTCCGCTGAACACCTACCTGCTGACCGACCCCGCCGACATCGAACGCGTGTTGGTCTCGGAAGTAGAGACGTTCCGCAAGCCCGACTTCCAGAACGACGCCCTCGGCGACTTGCTCGGTAAGGGGCTTTTGCTCAGCGAGGGCCAGCAGTGGCGCAAACAGCGCCAACTCGCCAACCCCGCGTTCGACGTGAACCGGGTGATGGCGTTCGCCGACCGAATCGTCGCCCACAACGACGACTTGCTCGCCGACTGGTCCGACGGCGCGACGGTCAATGTCGAACAGGACATGACGCAGGTGACGCTCGCGGTCATCGTGGACCTGATGCTCGGCACCGACTTGGACGACCGGCGGGTCCAGACCATCCGCGAGGCGCTGATGCCTCTCGGGGCGCGCTTCGAACCCGACCCGGTTCGGTTCGCCGCCCCGCAGTGGCTTCCGATGCCCGGCGACAGCGAGTACCGGACCGCCGTCGAGACCCTAGAGGGCGTCATCGCCGACATCGTGGCCGACCGGCGCGGCACGCACGGCGACCCCGAAACCGACGAGGGGCCGAACGACCTGCTGTCGATTCTCCTGCGCGCGCAGGACCGCGGCGAGCAGTCCGACCGCCAGATACGCGACGAGGTGATGACGATGCTGTTGGCGGGCCACGACACCACCGCGCTGACGCTGACCTACACGTGGTACCTGCTGTCTCAACATCCCGAAGTCGAGCGGCGCGTCCACGAGGAAATCGAGGACGTGCTGGACGGCGACCCGCCGACGATGGCCGACGTGCGTGACCTCACCTACGTCGAACGGGTCGTAGACGAGGCGATGCGCCTCTACCCGCCGGTGTACACGATGTTCCGCGAAGCGAGAGAATCCGTCGAACTCGGTGGCTACCGCGTCCCCGAAGGGGCCGCCATCATGCTCTCGCAGTGGGCGATGCACCGGTCGGAGCGCCACTGGGAGAACCCCGACGCGTTCGACCCCGACCGGTGGACCCGCGACGTGGACCGGCCGCGGTTCGCGTACTTCCCGTTCGGCGGTGGGCCGCGCCACTGCATCGGCAAGCACCTCGCCAAACTCGAAGCCAAACTCATCCTCGCGCGCACCGCCCAACGGTACCGTCTGGAGTACACCCGCGAGGGCGAACCCGAGTTGTGGCCGACGCTGACGATGCACCCCCGGAACGGGATGCCGATGCGCGTCCACGAACGCTGACGTTCGCGGTTGGCTGTGGTGCGTCGAGTCGTTTTCGTGGGGAGTTCGTACCGTTGCTGTTCGCCCGGTCTCCGGGACCACAGCGTCCGAGAGTCAACGTGAAGAACTACTCTTTTAGGCGCGCCTAAATTCCGACGCCCTTATGTGGGTTTAAACGGGCCTACGTTGTATGAGCCAGAACCGAAGACCCCCGACATCACGCCCGAACTTCGGACGGTCGAGACCGGAACAGCGTTCCGCGGCGGCCCGATACGTCTCGGCTCCCTCCATCACCGCTTGCTCCGAAAGCGATACGCGACCGGATACTTTCCGAACATGAACACACGTCACGAACGAGCGGCCCGGCCGGACGCGGACGACTACGACCTCGTAGTCGTCGGCGGCGGCGCGTCGGGACTCGCGGCGGCCGTGTTCGCCGCCCGCTACGGACTCGATACCGTCGTGTTCGACCGCGGCGGGTCGGCCATCCGACGGTCGTACTCCATCGAGAACTACCTCGGGTTCCTCGCAGTCGACCCGGCGACGTTCCTCCGACTCGGCCGCGCGCACGCACGGTACGAGGGTGCCGAAGTCGTCGACGACCTCGTGACATCGGTCGTCGAGCGCGACGACGGGTTCCGCGTCCGGACCGAAGACGGCACCGACGTTGGCGCGCGATACGTCGTCGCCGCTTCCGCGTACAACGCCGACTACCTGACCGAACTCGACGGCGGGGCGTTCCACGACGAGGGCGAGCATCCGGTCGAGTGCGACGAGGCGACCGGACGCACGCCCGTAGACGGTCTCTACGTCGCGGGATGGCTCTCCGGCCAACCGCATCAGGTCCTCATCGCCGCCGGTCACGGCGCTCGCGTCGCCAAGTCGCTCGTCCACGACCGGAGAAGGGAACGTGGATACTGGGACGGAATCGCGGACTACTGGGACTGGTCGGTCGAGACCGGAACGTACAGCGGCGAGCAGTGGCACGACCGCCTCGACGAGTGGGTCGATTCGACGCTTCCCGACGACCACGATGTCTCCGACGAGCGAATCGAGCGCATCCGCGAGGCGGTGAAAGAAGAACGACTGTCGTTCGAGTGTACGCCCGCCGAGCGAGAGGCCCGGATGGAAGACACCCGTCGACTCCTCGCCGAGCAGTTCGGGTCGGCGGAGTGACGACGGTCCCGGCCGAGCAATCGGACGGGGACTGCCGAAGTTCAGTGTCGGTTTCGAGGACGGCGACGGCCGTCTCACCCGTCCGTCGAACCGTGAGCGACCGTCGCTGGCGAGTCTGCGAGCAGTGCTTTCTCGAAGTCGTCGCGTTCGCAGACCATCAGTAGCGCGTCTTTGTCGGCTTCTTCGAAGTAGAACTCCTCGCGGGCCTCGAAGCCGCACTGTTCCAAGATGTGGATGACGACATCGTGTCCGGCGTCGGGTTCGCCGACCACCCGGTCCGTTTCGGGGTGTGAGAACAGCATGATGCCCATAGCGCGGATGAGTGCTTCGGCGTAGCCGTTCCCCACGTACTCCGGCGGGCCGATGAGCAGGTGTGCGGCCCGGTCGGTCGGGTCGGCGTCGTAGTACGCGTCGAGTTCGTACTCGCTGGGCCAGTAGAACTCCCAGTAACTCATCGGTACGTGGTCGATGTAGCCGATGCACGGCGTCAAGTGGTCTTCCGCGAGTTTCTCGGCGAGGTGGTCGCGGAACGCTGGCAACGAGAGGTCGAGTTCCCAGAACTCCGTTACGTGGTCGTAGCCGAGCCACGTGTGGAGTCTGCCGAGGTCACGCTCCATCGTTGCAGGCCGAAACGAGATGGTTCGGTCTATCGTCCGGTCGTAGCGCTGGAAGATGTAGTTCGACCTGATGGTCGCGTCCGGGCCAAGTGTGGGGAGGGTCGCGTCGTCGCTATCGTCTCTCGGGTCGTGGGTCTCGTCTGTCGATGTCATTTGTCTACGGTGAGTTCGGTCACGGGGGACTGGTTGCGTTCGCGTACACCGGGCCGGTCTCTCGTTCTGGCGTTCGCGGTCGTAGTCTCCCGTGAAGTGGGCGAGAGTTGTCGGGCCGATGTCTTCTTACCGATGCCAACGTGATTTAGGCCACCCTAAAAAGTAATAAGGCCACCGATTTTAGGCGGGCCTAAAGCGATGGATATACGGTCTCGGTCCGTCGTATCTGCGGCTATGAACACGGCGTACGCGTCCGCCACGGAGATTGCGACGAACGTCCGTCGGGGGAACCTCTCGCCCGTCACGGTCGTCGAGGAGACGTTGACACGCATCGAACGGCGGAACGACGAGCTGAACGCGTACGCCGAAATCGCGGACGACTACGCTCGGGAGCGGGCCGCCGAAATCGAACGCGCCGTCGGCGACGGGAACCCGGTCGGTCCGCTCGCTGGCGTCCCCGTAGCGGTCAAAGAGTCCGCCGCGTCGAAGACGGGCCTGCGGCGGACGATGGGGTCGGTTCCGTTTCGGGATTCCGTCGCGGAGACCGACTCGACGTTCGTCACTCGACTGGAGCTAGCGGGTGCGGTAATCGTCGGAACGACGAACACGCCGGAGTTAGACCACAAGACGACGACCGACAATCCGCTACGAGGACCGACTCGGAACCCGTTCGACCCGTCGCGGAACGCGGGTGGTTCCTCCGGTGGGAGTGCCGCAGCGGTCGCCGACGGTCTCACACCCGTCGCACACGGGAAAGACGCGGGCGGGTCGCTTCGAGTCCCGGCGGCGTGGTCCGGCGTGTACGCCTTCAAACCGACGTTCCGACGGGTGCCGGACGTGACTCGACCGGACGGGTTCGCGGACGACCTCGGCGTCCGGTCCAGCCACGGCCCCATCACGCGGAGCGTCCGCGACGCCGCCCTCGTTCTCGATGTCATCGAGGGCCACCACCCACGGGACCCGTCCAGTCTCCCGGACAGCGACGACTGCTACCGCGATGCGGTCGAGCGCCCAATCGACGGACTCGAAATCGCGTACACTCCAGACTACGGTACGTTTCCGGTAGAGACCGAGGTACGAGAGACGGTCGCGGACGCGGCCGAGGCGTTCGGTCGCGCGGGAGCGACGGTCGAACGCGTCGAAGTGCAACTCGGATACTCTCACGCGGAACTCACGGATACGTGGTTGGACCTCGTGGCCGCCAATCTCGCGGCGATGAGCGAGTGGCTGGCGCGACACGAGAACCTCGACCTGCTCGGAGAGTACCGCGAGGAGATGACGGACGGAGTAGTCGAACTGCTCGAATCCGGTGCGGAGACGACCGCGACGGAGTACCTCCACAACCACGTCGTCCGTACGGCAGTACACGACGCAATCGAGGATGTCTTCGAGGAGTACGACCTGCTGGTTTCGCCGACCGTCTGTCACCCTCCCGTCGAGAACGCGACCGAGGAATCCACGCTCGGGCCGGAGGAAGTCGATGGCGAATCGGTGGACCCTCGAATCGGGTGGTGTCCGACCTATCTACTCAATTTCACGGGGCATCCCGCTGCGTCGGTTCCCGCAGGAACGGTCGATGGAGGGCTTCCAGTCGGGATGCAGATTGTGGGACCACGCTTCGCGGACGAAACCGTCATCGCCGCCAGCGCCGCGTTCGAGCGAGTTCGACCGTGGGCCGGTCGGTACGACGCCATCCGCGACTAACTCCGTCTACCCCCAGAGGTCGGGACGACCTAACTCAAGCATCGCGTCAACGAGGTTGCTGAAGCGGCCGACCAAGACGCGAAGTGCGAACACGTGTTGACAGACGTACGGGTAGTCGTAGATGTATTTGAAGCGTGGTCGTCCCGCCCATAGCGCCGAGCCTGATTCTGCTAACACCACCTGTTCGGCACTGGCGGGACGATACCCGGCCGTGACTATCACCCTCAGCGAAACCGCCGCTTGGTTCGTTACTCGCCACCACAGACCAAGCAACCGAGTAACAGTCTCTTAGTATTTAACTACCTGCTATAACAGGTCTCGTTCGTCTCTGGTATTTCAATCTTCCATTCAGTATCAGATTTTATAATACGCAATAGACACTTTAGATGCTAGTTTCTACTGCACTGCAATGAACGCTCGGAGCCAGCAGATTCTCGCCGTCGCCTTCTCCATCCTCATCGTCACGGCGACGGTCACGCCCGCGACTGCCGCCCTTGACTCGTCATCCTCCCAGTCCGACGCCGACCTCCCCTCACTCTCGTCGCTCGCCACCACTATCGCAGGCCACGAACTCTTCCCCGACACACCCGGCAACGGTAACGGAAATGGACCCGGCAATGGAAACGGGAAGGGACCGGGCCAGACGACGACCGCGACCACAACGACGGCCGGGAATGAGACGACCACACCCGGCCAAGGCCCGCCGGAAAACCCCGGACAGGGACCGCCAAAGAACAAAACGCAGGGACCGCCCGAGAACCCCGGCCAAGGTCCGCCGGAGAACAAGACGCAAGGCCCACCGGAGAATCCCGGACAGGGACCACCCGAGAACCCCGGACAGGGACCGCCACCGCACGCGGGGCCGCCGTCGTGGGTGCCGAACAAGGGTGGAGACTCGAACGCGGACAACCGCGGCCCGCCAGAATGGGCGAAGAACGGGCAAGCCCCGCTACCGCCTACGAATCGGTCGGCGCTCCGTAATCGGAGCGAACCACTGGCGAACGCGACCATCAACGTCTCTATCCGCGAGAATGCGTCGGCCGCCGACTACCGGCTTGCCGCCATCGACGCCCTCCAAACCACCGAGTTCGACGCGCCCGGTAGCTCTGCCGACGACCACCGCCGCCAAGCTCTCCGTGCGTTGAACGAATCGCTCGACTACGTTCTCGACGCCAACCGCACCACCTCCGCGGAACTCTTCGAGCGCGACAAAGAAGCGAGTACACCCCCGCAGTTCGCGCCGAGCGTCACCAAACTGCTCGTTCGCTCGGACGAACGCCTCGCGGCGACCGCTATCGCGGACGCCGACCGCCTCGCAGCACGCTCCGTGAGCGGAACGTCTCGTTCGACGAGTCGGCCGTCGAAGAGAATATCTCCGGAGCGCGCGCGGCGGTTGACCGCGCCGAGCGCTTCCGGGCGCGCGGCCAACAGCACACCGCCATCAGCCAGTACCGAGTCGCGTGGATTCACGCCCAGCAAGCCCTCGACGTACTCGACCTCGCTACGACGCCGAACGTCACCATCACCACCCGCGAGGACATGCCCCACGAGGAAAACGTCACCTACGCGGTCCGCGGCCGCGTCTTCGACGTTCGAGGCCACGAACTTGCGCTGGCGCTGTCGCTGAACGGTGCGAACTGGACGCTCGACCTCGCCGTGAATACGACGCCGGGCGCGGTCGGCACCTTCGAGACGAACGTGACGCTTTCGCGGCAGGTCAACCGGATTACGGTGTCGGCGACCGACCCGAACCGGCGGTGGTCGCCCGACTACAGCGACGAGGCCCCCACGGTTGGCCGGGATGTACTCCGTCTCGACGGCGATGGGTTGCCGGATTTCTACGAGTTGAACGTGACGGGAACCGACCCCTTGGGGCCGGACAGCAACGCGTCGCGGACTTCGTTCAACGAGTCGGGGAACAACGTGACTGATGGGGCGGAGGACTTCGATAGCGACGGGGAGACGGTCTACGAGGCGTACCGGTTCGGTCTCGACCCGCTGGACAACGACACGGACGGCGACGACTTGCGGGACGGTTTCGAACTCCAGTTCCGGGGTATCGACCCGCTCACGAATGATACCGACAACGACACGATACGGGACCCGGCCGAAGACCTCGACAACGACTCGCTGTCGAACCGCCGCGAACAGGCCGCGAACACCAACCCCGTCGAAAACGACACCGACGGCGACACGTTGAACGATTCGGCGGAACTCGCCAACGGGACCGACCCACTGGAACCGGACACCGACAGCGACGGTTTGCGCGACCCCGACGAGTACGCAGTCGGCACCGACCCAACTGTGGCGGACACCGACGGCGACGGGGTGTTGGACGGGAACGAAACGTTTGCGACCGAGACGACAAACGAGTCGGTGGGCGCGGCGGTGAACATCTCGGGCGAAGGCAACGTCGCGGACACGGTAACGATTCAGAACGAGACCAACGACCGGATTCAGACCGGAACGGTCGCCAACGCCTCCGCATCGGAAGTGTTGGACGTGGACGCGGACGCCGAGTTCGAGCAAGCAAACCTCTCCATCGACTACGACGAGCAGGCGGTCGGCGACGAGTCGGACTTAGCGGTCTACACCTACGACCCCGAACTGCAGACGTACGTCAAACTCCCCTCGGAAGTGGACGCCGAAAACGACTCGGTGACGGGGACGACCCCGCACTTCTCGACGTTCGTCGCCATGAACCAGACCGCATGGCAGAACTACATGCAGAAACGTGCGAAACCCAAGCCCAAATACGCGCTGAACGAGTCGTTCAGTGACCTCTCAGGGTGGAACTGCACGGGGTCGTGTTCGACCGGCGCAGGCCGCGCAGTCATCGGCCAGAACTCGTCGCTGTTCTACTCCGACGACGTGAGCGCGGCGTGTACAGGTCCGCACTTCCCGGATAACGGCGAATGTCCCGTGAACGGTGGAGACGGCGACGACGATGACGACAGTGACGACGATGATGACGATGACGACGAGGGAACGAGTGACCCGTCGCCGCCCAAGCAGTTCGACCCCTCGGATAACGAGAAGTCGCTCACGATTCCGTCAGATACGGTCGAAGTCACGTTCACGATGCCGATTATCGCGTTCGCGGAAGAATCGAACGCGAGTGTGGAAGTCGCTGTGTCGGTCGGGTCCGAGACCCGGACTGTCTTGGAGTTGTCGGGCGACGACGGCGAGCGAAACACCGACCACGCCTACATCGACGAGACGTTCGAGAATCCCGACGGCCAGCAGGTATCCGTCTGGATTCACACCGAGAACCTCGCAGGCACGAGTCCCGGAAAGGCGAGTGTCGAGGTGAAACGCGACAGTGACGGCGACGGCCTGACGAACGGGTTAGAGCAACTCGGCGTCAAGACCGGGACCGGGCGCGTGTCCACCGACCCGTACGACGCCGACACTGACGGCGACGGCATCACCGACGGCGCGGAAGTGGCGGGCTACATCCCGCGGTACGTTGACGGTGGGTATTTCGAGCTTCGGAGTAACCCGACCGCGGTCGATTCGGACGGTGACGGTCTCAGTGACGCCGAGGAATGGGCTGGCGGCTACACCGTCCGATACACGAAATCGAGTGCCGACTCCGAGCAGTTCCTCGCGGCACTATACGACGGCGGCGACCCCGGTGACGCACTAGTGTCGCGGACGGTCGACCCTGATCCGATGCGGCAGGATTCGGACGACGACGGCCTCGACGACGGCCGAGAACTCGACCTGGGCACCGACCCGACGCGCGCCGACACGGACGGCGACGGTATCGCCGACGCCGAGGAGAGACGTGGCGGGTCGGACCCGACGCTCGCCGACTACGAGGGGCCGACCATCGACGTGTTCCGCGCCGAGTTCGGCAAAGACGCGTTCAGCGGGGATACGTCGTACGCGGTCGGCTACCGGGTGGACGACCCGAGCGGGGTGGCGTCCTCACGGCTCACGAAAAACGGCGAGATCCAGACGCGGACGACGTGGGGTGGCGACCGCCACGGGAGTCAGTCCCGCGCGTTCGAGACGGGTCTGCCCGAGACGATTCTCGACGGATTGACCGGGACAAGCGTCGTGGTTCACGCCCGCGACACCCACGACAACCGCCGCCAGCAGGTGGCGATGGAACGCGCGAACGTCTACGGCGCGACCGTCAAAGAACTCACCACCCAGTCTGACCTCGGCCCGGAACGCGCCTCGATGTTCGCCGGAATGCTCTCGGGATTCACCGTCGGAGCCGGTTCCACCGCGCAGACGGTCAAAGCGCTCACCGACCAGCCACTCGCGTTCCTCGGAGCGTTCGAGCAACTCGCCACTCTCGTTGACCGACTCGGACTCATCGACAAGATTCTCGCCACACTCCCCCGCCGGATGGTTGAGAGTCTCGAAGCGAAACAAGCGACGAACAATCCCTACGACAGGTCGGACCCGAGCGAGCAAGCTGAGTACGATGCGTTCCGCGTTGGCTGGTACACGGGCTACGTGGCGTTCCAAGCCGTCCAACTGGTGGTCGGCGGACAAGCCCAGACCGCGGTGAAAAACTCCGACCGGTTCGCCGACCTCGTTGACCGCCTCGACCGCAACGGACGCCTCTCGGAAGCGAAACGGTACTACGACGTGGCGAAGGGGCGGACGACTGGGCGCGCGAAACAGGTGACGTTCGAACTCGGCGGGCGAGCGGCGAAGGGAAGCTGGCACTTGAGCAAGAAGAGCGGACGCCGGGTGGTGGCGGGCGTGAAGACCGCCGCCGGGAAGTACGACGCACGCCAGCGACTCTCGAACGCAGAGGCGAGTACGCACTCGCAAATCGACGCGCTGAGTCCAGGCGACCAGCGAGTGGTCGGGCGGGTTCTCGCGCGGACCGACGACCCCGAGATCATCGCGGACGGCGGCGACAACTTCGTCGCTATCATGCGGCAGGCCGACGACATCGACCCCGATGTCGCCAAGCGACTCGCCAAACTAGAGCGCGACGACGAACTAACGGTCGCCGAGCGGAAACGACTGCTACAGGCATACGAGAACGGGCGGGTTGATAACGAGGACCTTCGCCGCGTCTCGAAGCTGTTGGACGAGAGTAACGACGAGTATCTCTACGACGATGCGGTGAGTGTCGAAGAGCTAGTCGAAATCGAAAGCGAGGGTGGTGATATTAGTAAAACTGGCTTGGTGGTGAAAGATGAAACAAGCGATGTCATGTGGCTTGAGTCCGGAAACGATGAAGAAAGTTGGATACATATAACGGCAAGACACATCATCGGGACGGACTTAGATGACGAAGGTGGAACGTCGTTCTGGCCACTTGGTCAGAAGGTGAAGGGGCGTCCACTTCCAGATACGCTGGATCAATACGAGGTTCGTGAGCTTATCTATCAGGCGGTTAAGAACGGTGAGCGGACACCACAGGGTGAAAAGTGGAAATACTACTTCAAGCCAACTGAACAGGGGTATCCAGATTCGGGGATTAGTGGGATGCGAGTCTACGTCTTCCCAAGCGGGAAAATAGAAACTTCGTACCCTATGAGCGGTAGCGCGCATACTAAGTGGGCCAACGGCGAATGGGTGGAATGAAAGATGGCGACTCAAAATCCATCTATTGAATTACGATACGATTCTAGCTTTAAGCAGTCTATCACCGAGCGTGAACGGCCAGACCCACTTGTTGGGATGAAAATTAAAGTGGGAGATTTGTATGTGTTTGGTGACGAAAATCACGTTAATAGTGATTACATGACGACAAATCTCACGGTCCAATTGGAAGCAACCGAGAAAATACTCACGAATGAAACCGTAGTTGTTGAGTACGCGAATGGACCGATGTGGTTGGTAATCGAATCAGAGGACGAAAATTCTATTAGAATAACAGAATGCCCAACTATTGAAGGGGTGAATAATCCGGAGCAACGTCTCTCTATTGAGAAGAGTGCAGTCGTCTCGAAAGAATCGTGGATACGGGAACTTATTGAGACAGCAGAGGAATTTTATCGAAAAGTTACAGATTTAAATCCGGACTTGGAAGACGATTCAATGCTTCGACGACTTCATGAGGAAATCGAAGGCGCGAAAAGACGATTGAAAGAAATCGAAATTTCATAAGAATACGAGTCTCCATAGTCAGACCACCTTAGCCGGAACAGACGATTCTTGAAGGTCAAACGGTACCAGACCTCGAATGACTAATTTCTATGTCTCTCACAGCGAAAATCATCGAAATTATCCCTGACGTAGAGTACGAAGGAGTCGTATATGAACAACGTGTCGTAGTTGCGCTTCCTACCGATACCCAAATTGGGCTTTTTGACTACGACTTGCACGCAACCTCTGATATGGTTGGAACGAAGAGACAGCTCTCGATACTTGCATATATGCCAACTGAAGTAGACGTGGTAATGGATAGCGAACCCGGCATCGAACCCTCGAATTCGAATCCGCGTGGTTGGAAACATCACACCTATCGTGGTCTTATCACGCAGATTGATTCAGATGGAACTCTTGTCCTTGATGTGGGATACGGGACCGTTCGAGTTGATAGTGACGTACACGAGTTAGTTGACACGCCACTAACGGAAGGCCAGTTTTTGCGTGTCCAGACAAATCGCTCCGATCTTACTGGTATCAGTGACACTGCATAGAGATATTCTACTACGTCAGAATCTAGCAACTACAGCTGAATCTCACAACTTTAACCCAATACGTTCCAACATTGCGGAAAAGAACTCGGACTAGTCGCTTCTCTTGGCCAGTGGTTCAGTTGAGTGTCTTCGGTCGGACGTACCACCAAACTCACCCGTCACTTGCTTCGAGGTCGCTGACGGAAAGCGTGCCCTCAATGTATTCTTGTCCGCGGTCGGTGATGCGGTACGCGCCTTCCGATGCATCCTCGTGGCGTTCGAGGAGGTTGTGGTCGGTGAGGGTGCGACAGCGCTGGCCGACCCAGTCGCCCGAGAAGTGGACGTTGAGTTTGAGCGAGGCGGGTTTCATCCAGCCGCCGTAGCGTGCGAGTTCTTGGAGGATAACTTGGTCTGCCGGTTTCATCCAGTCGATTTTCCGGTACATGCGCTCTACCCGACCATCTCGCCGCCCCGCCATTAATCTATTCCATATCCTTCCGGTGAATCGCCTACCTACCCGTCTCTACCCTCTAACTTACGTGTCGAGACTCGGCTATCCACCCTATTCCGAGGTCTCGTTTCTCGACTCGGTAGACAGTGCTTCAGGTTCGCCGAGCAGAACGTATTAGTGACGCTACGTCTCTATACGCTAGATACATGGCTACAGTTAGCTGTATAGATAGTTCAACTAATGCAGTGCGAGCGGAGTGACTATCGAGGGTATGACAGGAAGTTATCCAGACGGCGAGGCGAGCGACAGAACGGAGTTACAGTGTCCGGCGTGTTTCACGACCGGACTCGACAGTATCGACCGTATCACCGGCCAGTACGACACGAGGCGCGAGGAGTACGTGTACGCGACACAGTGTCCGAACGACGATTGCGAGGTCGAGCGCGTGCCGCCCGAGGAGGTACGCCGTCAACTCTCATCGAGCGTCGGCGTCGGCGTTGGGTTCGACTTCGACCTTGCGGGTTTGGTCCGCGAGTTCAGTTTGCGGACGGCCGCGATGGTCGCGGCGGTCTGCCTGCTGGCCGTTGCGGCCGTACTCGCGTCCGGCGGCCTGTCGCTGTCGGTCAACCTCGGATTGGGTGGGACGGCGAGCGCGTCGGATGCACCCTACGAGAACCTCTCGACGGCCGACGCCAGCCTCACCGTCTCGAACGAGATGGGTAATTGGACGGTGTACGGCTACGGCGGCGCGTACGTCGTGACCGGCGACCTACACGGTACCGTCGTTTATCTCACTCCGGCGGGGAACGTGACGCGGACGCCGTATTTCTTCTCGTCGCGGGCGAACGCGCGAGACGCAGTATTGGCGTGGCGTGCGAAACACGAGACGGACCCGTCACAGTATCCGCGGCCGGACGCACCGAACAGTACGGCGCTCTATCAGTCGAGTAATTGGACGGCGTTCGAGTTCAACGGTAGCTACGTCGTCGCCGGACGAATCAACGACTCCTTGGTCTATCTGTATCCGAATGGGACGTATGCCGAGCGCCCGTACGTCTACGAGAACGGTTCGGATGCGCGGCGGGCGATAGTCAACTGGGAGGTTCACGCTGGCGAGTACGGCAACCAGCTTCCCGCGGTCGAGCCAGTGCCGCTTGAAGACGTGAAGTCGGACTTGCGGGAGTGGGACCCGGACGGTATCGACTGGCCGACCCAGACGCCCGCGTCGGGCGACTACGACTGGCAGTGGCCGAGCGACGAGTACGACCCGACCAACACCTCCGAGACGGCGACCACCGACGTGATTCGCGGGGCGGTCTACGACGACGCCGACCACGCGGTCGCGGGCGCAACCGTCTACTTGGAGCGTGCGGGGCGGACGGCGACGACCGGCGCGAACGGGACGTTCGAGTTCGGGAACGTCACGCCGGGGAACGACACGCTGTTCGTCGAGCCACCCGCCGGGAGTTCGCTGGCGGCGAGTCGGCCGGTGAACGTCACGGTGACAGAGGCGGGCGACCTCCGCGTGTGGGGGAGTCCGGAGAACGTGGTGTTTTTCGAGACCGCGGACGGGACGGTCGCGGAGAACTCGCTCCGGTTGTTGACGCGGCCGAGTCAGCGTATCGAAATCACGGGCACCGGGTCGGCGCTGGCGTCCACGATACAGTTCGCCCAACCACTGAATGCTGAGAATACGTCGGTCTCGCTTACGGGGTTGTACACGGCGGGCGAGCAGACCAAGACTGTTTCGGGCCACAACACGGCCGAAACGGTCCCTATCGACGGGAATCGCGTACCCGACCGCCAACGTCTTCGACTCTCCGGACAGGTTGCGAGCGAGCGCGTGGCTACGTCGGGCACCTATACGGGGTCGGGGTCGGCTCCGACACTCCCGGTTCGAGGGAACATGCCGCCGCGGGACGTGCGCGTCGACCTCGCGGCGAACCTCTCAGAGAACCGCGTGACTGATAGTGAGACGCTGGGGTTGGATGCGCGGCCGACGCGGGCGGTGGTGTCGCAGTTGACTGACGGCGAGACCGGCGTGGTCGAGGTGCGGCGGAACGGCACCTACGAGGTCGCAGTCGAGTGGAAGATGCGCAACACCCAGTACGGCGGGATGCACGGCCGGTTCACGGTCTCGGCGTGCGACGAGTCGGGGTGTCGCCAGTTGACGACGGTCGAGCGACGGTTCGGTGGCGGCCGGTATCGGGCGTCGCGGTCGGGGACCTACCGGGCGACGGTCGCGTTGGACGCGGGCGAACGTCTCGAAATCGAGGTTGCCGAGAGTGGGTGGGGGAAGACGAAGATACCCGCGCAGGTCGTCACCACCTATCAGGGCGAGCGCACGCCGGCGACCGAGACGGTCACGGTCGGCGGGAACCTCCCGCCCGCGAACGCATCACTCACACTCACGGGGAACGACGGGGTGGAGACGCGGTACGGGACGCCGCGGGTGAACGTCCACGGCAACCCCGAAGACTACGGGTCAGTCTCGCGGGAGAAGACGCGGACGCTGTTCTACGCGCGTGAGTCGGGCTACTACACGTTGCGTCTGCCGTGGGTGGTGAAAGCGACGACCGCGACGACGTACGGCGACGAACACGGCGGGCGGGCGGACCTCGCGCTCCACGTCGGCGGCGAAACCGTGCTGTCGAAGACCGCCGAGACCGCGCCCGGCGGCCGCGACGTAGACTCCGGCACCTACCGCGAGCGGGTCTACTTGGACGCTGGTGAGACGGTTCGGGCGGAGATGGAGGCGGCGGACGCGGCGACGGTCCGGGTGTCGGGGACGGACGCGGGCGTCGTTACGACCGCGCCGACCGGCCGCGTCGAAGTCACCGTCAACGGCCGGACGTACCAGACCTCGGCGCTGGCACCCGGCGAATCCGAGACCCTCACTCTCTCGCTCCACAACGGCACGAACCAAATCGAGGTCGAGACGACGGGCGGGAAGCAGGTCGGGTTCGACCTCGCGTACACCGAACGCACCGGCACCCGGCGTCCCGTGGTCCGGGTGGGCGGTGAGACGGTGTGTTCGTTCACGGGCGTTCTCGACGGTACTCGGACCTGCGACGTGCCCCAGTCGTTGCTCGACGGGGAGTCGGCGGACTTCGAGATTACGACGGCGAGCGGGCCGGTCGCGTACGACGTGAGTTATCGGGCGCGGGCCGCGCCCACGAATGCGACGGTCACGGTCAACGGTGAGACCTATCGGTATCCGAGCGAGTTCGACGGTCGCGGACCGCTCACCGACGGGATGGTGTCGCGGAACGTGTCGGCGCTGGCGCTCGGCGCGAACACGGTCGAGGTTGCGACCCCCGAGGTCGATGGGTTGCGGCCGACCGTGACCGCGACGCTCCAGTACGCTGGCGAGGCCCGCCAGACTACCAAGCCCAGTGTTGTCGTCGAGTCGCCCGACGGCACCACCCATCGGAAGGCGGTGCCCGAGGCGGTGCTTGGACGGGACGGGACGCTGACCGGGACGTACGACGTGGTGGTTCCGGCGGAGTGGTTCGGTCGGGGCCGGAACGTGGTGCGTGTCGAGACGGCGGACGCGTCGCAGGTCCGGGCGGTCGTCCAGTCGTCGGGCCTCACCCGGCAGGTCCGAACGTTCAACACCACCGCCTAACACGCTCCCTCGAAGCCCGCCGGACCTTCTGCGTTTTTCGAGTCGTGTTCTCGTGCGTTTGGATGTCTGTGGGTATCCGTAAAGGCTATAAAGTTATTCTCGGAATGATACGAGTGTGGTTGTCGGAGGCGCAGTACAAGCGACCTCTTCTTTGCTCGGGCGTCGGGGATGGCCGCATCCTCGGACCGGGCGTGACGCACGAACCAGTCACAGTAACAGTGAGACATGATTCAGAGACACGCGTCGAGCGACGAGCATTCAGCAAGTGTATCGACAACGAACCGACTCCGACTCCGGCAGGTTGGCGTGGCCGCCGTGGTGGTTCTGGTCGTCGCGTCGCTGGTAGCGACGCCGGTGGCGGCGGACGGCGAGAAGGAGAAGAACCCGATGTGTGGGACGGTGATTAGTGGCGTGTTCAACTTCCTGATTCAGTTCAGTGTCTGGATTGGCGGCGCTGGCGGGTTCGCCACCGTCATGGTCACGAAGGCACTGGAGAGCCTGCCGTATCTCGGCCAAGAACAACGGAAACTGTTGAAGAACACGCGCGGACGGTCGATTCGCGCCGGACTCACCGTGTTCCTCGCCGGACCCGCATTCACCATCTTCGTGGACATGACCGGCGTCCCGATTGCTAGCTGCATCAAACTCGTCCCCTTCTAACCCCGGCCCTATGCATTCGGGCCGTATCCTATTGGTCGCTCTCGTACTTGTCGCATCAGTGACCGCCGTGGCGACTGGCGCGGTCGGCGGTGGGTTCGACCAGCCAGTTGGCAACGAGACGTACGGTCTCGGCAACAAGACGGCGGTGCTGTGGTCGCTCGACACCGATACCACGGCGTCGAACGTGAGCAACGACACGACGGTCTCGAACAGGACCGCGGCGGGGAACCAGTCGATGGTCGAGGCAATGGTGAACGCAACCGACTACACGTGGTCACAGTCACCCGACCTGCCGCGACAGTGGAATCGACGGGCGTGGGCGGCGCTGGCGCGGAACTTTTCGACGACTCGGAGTCGGTCGGTTGCGCCGTCGAACGCTAGTCGTGAGTCGGTGTCGGTCGCAGGGACCGGCGGCGTCCGGGACGCCCACGCGACGATAGCGCGCGTCCAGCCAGCGACCCACGTGTTCGTAGACGAGGCGACGCGGCGGACGATGCTCGCGCGCGACGGCCGCGTGTTCGGTCTCGTCGATTACCGCGTCGAGCCACCCACGGACGACACGGACGCGAGCGACGGCCGGACGGTCGAATGGACGGTCGCATCGCACGAAATCGCGGCAGTGTGCGTGTTGCAGGGAGTCGCAGAGTCACGGGCGTCCTGCGACCGGCCGGGGTCACGAATCGGCCGCACGGACGGGTCGCACGTCGTGAACGTGAGCTACGAGGCGCTCGGGTACGGCGGCCGGAACACGACGGTCGTTCTCGCCGCGCGCATCGACGTGGAGTACGTGAAGACGGTGCGCGAGCGCCACAGCGAGACCTACGAGGAGTGTCGAGAGGTGCGGACGCCCGCGGGGACGGTGACGAAATGCGACGAGGAGACGCAGACGTGGTGGACGGAGACGACTACCCGGCCGACCCAAGAGGTCGTCGTGACCGACAGCATGTCGGAAGTGTCGTTCTACCGCCTTCGGTCGGCGGTCCGGTACGCCCGCTACCCCGACGGCGACATGGGCGTCGTGGTGCAATCCTCGCATCGCTGGACGGGCGTGAACGTGTCGGGGCAGGGCGTGGTGCCGACGCGCTGGCGGTTCTACACCGCGCGAAACCCGGCATGGGACGAGTTCCAGACCGCAACCAGCGACGGCGTGGCCTACTGGGAGTCCGGGGTCCGGCCGGTCCGAACGTATGCGTTCCCCGCGGACGTACATCCGCGCGGCTACAGCGACACCGACACTGGGTCGGGGTCGGGTGTTGTGGTCGAGGCGGTCCTCGACGGTGAGACCGCGGGGAGTCCCGCCGCGGCGATCCCGGACGCGGTGGACGTGGACGTGGTTGCGGGCGAGTACGAGACGACGCGGACGCTCGCGGTGCGCGCCGACGAGTTCACGCCGACCGTCCGAGTTCGCGGGCTGGTCGGCGGCGTTGAGAGCGAGGTGGTGAACCTCTCGGCGACGACGGGTGTCCGGCGGGTACGGCGGTCGAACCTCTCGGCGGCGGTAGTCGAGAGTAACGCGACGCACGCGACGGTGCGGGTGGAGTTACGGGGGAACGCGACGGGGCGGCCGATAGACCTCCGGGACCGCGACGGCCACGTCGTAGTCGCGGGCCACCGGGTCAACACGAACGCGTCGGGTGTCGTGCTGGTGTCGGTCGAAAAAGCGCCGTCGGTCGGCGTCCGCTATCGACCCGCGCCGTGGTGGAGTGAGACGCCCGCGTTCACTGGAAGCCGGGTGCGCGTGCATCCCGGCAGTCGCTTCTTCTCGATACAGGTGCAGGCCGAGTTGTGGACGCGCATTCTCGGCTTTCTGACGCCCGTCGTCTTCGTATTGTACCTCGTCGACCAACTACCGGGCGCGCAGACGTGGCCGCCGTGGTCGCGCCGTCGGTAGACGCTCGGACACACCGAGAGTTCGACCGGGACGGCGAGGCGTCGGGACAGTCTCACCACGCGCCGCTAACCAACACCGCCGTTCCCCCAGTCACCACTGTTGGTTAGCCCGGATTCGCGTTCTGTCCGAGACCAACGGTGAGGGTGTGGCTGGCGTCCCGGTCGGCGTCGAGACGCTCACGCTCGTTCGGGGGACGGGAGTTTCACCGTGTTTCCCGTGGATAAGCCTGTGTTCGATGCGGCGTGCGAGGAGTTCGCTCGGTACGACGACCACCAGATTTCGTTCGTTGACCACACCAGTAGCGGTCTCGCCGACCGCCATGACATCGACCACATCTTCGCGTTCGACAGCGACTTCCGCACGTTCGATTTCACACTCGTCCCCGACGACGTAGACGCTCCCTGACCCATCTCGGCGACGACGGCGCGGCGTCGAGGTCGGTGGGGTCGGGGTCGCGGTCGGGAGTTCGGTCGCTAACCAACACAACAGTTCTCAGGTAGTGGTGTGTTGGTTAGTCGGGTAGACTGTTCTCTCCCGGCCTATCTCTCGCCCTCGTCATCCGAGGCCGAGTTTGGTCGAGACGCTGGCGGCGTTCCCCGCGCGCAGTCGTCACGCATCTATAACCCCAGACACGGTTCTACGATGCACTCCTGAGCGAACTCCAACCCTACTCGGGTTCGTCTGTAACATTCCTCGAATGGGCCGAGCAGGGCAACAGCGACCTTGCTTCAACCCTACTCGGGTTCGTCTGTAACGGCGACGTGGGGCGGCTACTGGCGGTTCACTACCTCGCTTCAACCCTACTCGGGTTCGTCTGTAACACGGAGCGAGTCGAGACAACTGGGCCGGGAGTCGGGCTTCAACCCTACTCGGGTTCGTCTGTAACTCCGGTCCAACACGCGATTGACCGCCGGTCGGTCTGTCGCTTCAACCCTACTCGGGTTCGTCTGTAACTCAGGCTGAGTCCTGCCAGCAGGACGACGGCGGCGCTTCAACCCTACTCGGGTTCGTCTGTAACGCGGCTGAGATGGGGAGTTTCGCCCGCGATGAGACAGAGCTTCAACCCTACTCGGGTTCGTCTGTAACGCGACGGTTCTGTGTCAGTAGCGTTTGAGAACACGGTGCTTCAACCCTACTCGGGTTCGTCTGTAACCGCGCTCAAGCCGAGAACTTTGCTGACGCGGTGACCCGGCTTCAACCCTACTCGGGTTCGTCTGTAACTTCTCCGGTTCGATTCCGGGGGCGGGCTTCGAGGTTAGCTTCAACCCTACTCGGGTTCGTCTGTAACGGTCGCTGTGGGGGACGAACTGGAGCGTCCCGTCGATCGTGAGCTTCAACCCTACTCGGGTTCGTCTGTAACCGGGCACATCCGGCCCCGACTGACTTCCCAAGTGCTGGCTTCAACCCTACTCGGGTTCGTCTGTAACCGCGCTCGTTAAGACTGTCTTCGCGGTCGGTTCGAGCGCTTCAACCCTACTCGGGTTCGTCTGTAACACGCCTTCTCACTGCCATCCTCCAGCGACCGGAACGGCTTCAACCCTACTCGGGTTCGTCTGTAACGGTCATCTCGCCGTCGGCGTCTCGGGCGTCTCGGTCGCTTCAACCCTACTCGGGTTCGTCTGTAACGCAACGACGGCGACGCCGACGACTACGTGACCAAAGAGGCTTCAACCCTACTCGGGTTCGTCTGTAACCATGGGTGTATCGCGGGGGAGAGGCCTTGTATCTGGCGTTCATCGACCGGTGTTTCAGTCGACCCTGCCGAGTCCGGGGTTGACCGGGGGTCGATTACGCCGCGATACCACGGTCGAGAGCGCCTGAACACGACGATACCGAGTCACCGGGGGTGGGAGCGAGCGCCGTTAGCGACCGCGAGAGAAGGGGGTCGACTGACTTTCCGAGCAACGGGGCGCTTCCGACCGCCGAACTCGGTTGTTCGTCGCCCCCTTCGTCTGTCGGACGAGACCGTCTTGGTTGTTGTTCGACGGTTACTCGGCCGGAAGCGACCGACGGGACGCTATCCGGGCCAACATCTCGGTCGTTTCTCGAACGTTACTCGACTCCACTGTCGGCCGAACAGGTGGTGTTAGCAGAATCAGGTTCGTCACTGCGGGCTAGACGACCACCGACGACCACTCTTCAAAACACACTCACGACTACCCATACCGCCTTGTACAAGTCCGCTAGACCGTGTGTGCAAGTGTAGTTGTCGTGAGAGCGTGATTGCGGGAGGGCGCGGGGTGTCGCTGACACCCCGCCCGTGGTGGCTGTGCTAACACCACCTATGAGTTCGCTGTCGTGGTTAGTCGGCGGCGAGGATGTGGCCGTCTTCGGTGAGTTCCACCACGAGCAAGTGTTCGCCCTTCCGCGTCTTATCCTTCCGGACCGTCCGCGGCGACGTTTCGGCGAGACCGCGAATCTTCTCGAAGACGCGCTTAATTTCGCTGGACTTGAACGTGCGGTCGAAGTAGGCGTTCAGAAACGGTCGGACCTCGGGCGCGGTGTAGACGACGCGGTAGCCGTTGGCGTCGGAGACGACCCGGCCCCAGTCGTTGGCGTGCTGGAGGAGGGCGCGGGCGCGTTCGTGGACGGGATAGATACGGTCGGTCACGTCCTCGGGACCGTTCCGGACGAGGCGGACGAGACGGTCTTTCTCGATGAGGTCGGCGTCGGTGACTTCCACGTCGGCCGCTTCAGCAACCTCGTTGACGCGGTGTTTGAGTTGGGCGTCGGCGCGACTCCGCATCTGTTGTTCGTCAACCACCGTGTCGTGGAGGTCTTCGATGTCGTCGTGGATGGAGAGTTTTGCGTTCGCAATCTGTTGGGTGCGTTCTTTTCTGAGTTCTTCCTCGGCGTCCTTGCGCTCGCGGCGCTCGCGCTGGAGGTCGCCACGCAGTTGTTCGAGTTCGACCTGCTGGCTTTCGTAGTTCGCGCGGAGTTGTTCGACTTCTTGGCGGAGTTTCCGGACTTCGCGGGCGAGGTCGTGGTGGTCGAGCGCGTCGATTGGCTGGTCGGACCCGTCGGCGCTCACTGTCCGTCACCTCCTGCGCGGTGGGTCTGCCAGTCGTCGCGGTCCTCCGGGGCGTAGTCGGCGAGCGCGTCGAGGTACGCCTGTAGCTCTGTGGCGCTGTGGAAGGCGGTGACGTTCAGCACGTCGATGGGGTTCGCGCCGTCGCAGTGGTGAACGGTCCAGACGCCTTCGGTGGTGTGGGTGAGTTCGTAGTCGTGGTACTGAAGCGTGGTGCCGGGTTGGTACGCGCCGACGAAGAGGCGTTCGAGGTAGTACACGATGTCTTGCCGGTCGGCTTTCGTTTTCGTGGGCGCGATGGTGGTGTCGAGTGCTTGCGTGTCGGTACAGTCCGTGTCGTCGGTGTTGGTGTTGTCAGTCATTGGTTTCGAGAGTCTCTGGTTGGTTGTTAGACGGTGCAACCGCAGGGGTCGGCATGGTGGGCGTCCGGGCCGTCCGCCGACAGCGCCGTAATCGGCGTCCCGCATTTCGGACAGTGGCCGTCCGCGAGCGCCGAACACGCGGTAGTGCTACTCACACGCCACCACCCCACGCTCGCGCTCTCCGTCGCGGTCGGCGTTGGCGCTCGGGTTCGACGTATCTCGGTCCCGGCCGCGCTCGTGGTCGTCGTGGTCGTGGTCTCGGTCGTCGCTGTTGGCGTCGCGGATGCGGCGGCAGAACTGGCAGGGAGCGAACCCGCGTTCTTTCGCTTTCGCGCGGGTACACGTGTAGAAGTCGGCGTTCTGGTGGGCGGGACAGAGCGTGTTCTCGTCCGCGTCGGTCTCGTGGTAGGCGTACGCCCACGTCCGCGGCCGGTCACGCACGAGAACCGTCTCGTCGTCCGAGTAGGGGTCGTTCTCGATACGCCGGTCGCGCTCTTCCCGTGTCGGGTCTTGGAGGGAGTCGTCGGTCGGACAGTCGTGACTCCCGAGTTTCACCGTCGGCGTCCCACAGTCCGGACATACGTCGAACGTCTCGGGAATGGCGGTGTCGAGGTCCGGGCCGAACTCGTCGCGGGCGGTCACTACGCTTCGCCCCCTGTTGCTGGCGTATCGCCCAGTTCCGTCTGTTCACCACGGCTTCGCGTCTCGGTCCCGGTCCCGTTCTCGCTCGGGAAGGCGTTCGCGTCGGTGGCGAGTTCGACGCCCGCTTGTTCGGCGCGCGCCCGAACGTGCGCGTCGAGGATAGTGCGCGCCGCCTCGGTCGTCGCGTACTCGTTGGCGCGGCCGTCCTTCGCGCCCTTCGCTATCAAGTTCTGTTCGGCGAGTGTGTCGAGGTTCTGGTACAGACGGCCGTGATGCACTTCCTCGTAATACGTCGCTTCCAACCGGCGTTTCACCCGAAGGCCCCTCGGCGGGTCGCCGTCCCGTTCCAGCGCGCGAACGGCGAACAGTACGTCCCGTTGGAACCCGTGCAGGTCTACCAACGACGGGAGCGAGTCCGTCACCGTCCGGCACCTCCAGCGAACGGGTTGGTTGTGAATGCGATACGCGCCGCTATCCGTGCGGGAGATTCAAGTCCCCGCGTTCTGATTGCGTACATGGCTTCCGTAGCCTGATTACGGAGGCTCACGCGGACCCGATGACCCTAGCATCGGGGTCCGCTTTCTCTAGTGGACCCATCGAAGAGCGACGGGTCCGCGATTTGCTCCGTACTGTTCACTGAATATGGCACTACAATAAAACTTGCCCAAATATTGGGCTATAGTGGACTGATATTTGTTCTTTAAGTGACGTATTCGGTGCTGTTAATAATCTCGTCTTGCGAGTCTCGGTCAATGCGACGCCGCAGAGCATCGTGGATGACCGGAAGTGACGATAGAATCCTTGAGCTTCTGGCAGAGAGCGGTGTCGCTCTAAATAAGAAAGCCCTCGAAGTCAACTTTGAGCTTGAAGGCGAAGACATCTCCTACTCGACAATCAAGCGCCGACTCCCTATGCTCGAAGAGATAGGCCTTGTCGAACAAGTACGGCAGAAAGGGTCGTACTATCGAATTACGGAGAAAGGCCGTGCGTATCTAACTGGCGAGTTGGACGCAAGCGACCTTGAAGACGAGTAAGATGATAACTGACTCGCTGGTCAGGTTCCCACGTTCCGATTGCGTACATTGCTTCCATCGTCAGAGGTAATAAACCGAGATATGAGATTTACCAACAATGACGAGAGGGCCGGACTGGGAGAATAGCGCAACAAGGCCTACGCTAAGACTTCTTGCAGAACACGATTTAGCCCTCTCTGCGACAGGTATCTTCTATAACCTACAGCAGAAGTTGGAACGTCCCCCGTCTCAAGCAACTGTCACACGGGCGCTCAAAGGATTACGCGAAGTCGGTCTTGTCGCACAACCTCACGGGTCTCTCTATCAGATTACAGCGAAAGGCCGTGAGTATCTGGCTGGCGAGTTGGACGCGAGCGACTTAGAAACTGGAGGCGAGTAGATTCAGCGATGCGCTATCGGGCTGACTGGATGACACCGATGGACGAGCGAGTTTTAGAACTGCTCCAGTCGGCAGGTCTCGTCCTATCACCCTCAATTATCGCTTATAATCTTGGTTCAAGCCGAGAAGGAGTCTCTCGACGCCTACAAGAATTAACGAACCATGGTCTCGTTAATCGGGTCGAACGAGGCAAATACGAACTCTCCAAAGAAGGTGAGCAGTTCCTCGCTGGCGACCTCGACGCGAGCGAACTAGAAGACAAGTAGGACGAGTTCGGTCGAAGCCATGACGCGCGAGCGCGGTCGCAGAACAATTCTCGGTTATCTTCGTGGACCTTTTTAAAGTCTCTGTACAGCAGGGGTCCACGAACGACGCCGGTTCAACGAGCGCAAGAGCAAGCTTTATTGGGTCGTTCGCCGGATTTTCACCCCCGGTCGCAGTACCCAGAAAACCCACACCGGGATTGAAACAACGACGTCCGCCACGACCACAGCGTCCTGTGGACTCGTCGCAGTACCCAGAAAACCCACACCGGGATTGAAACCTTGAAAGGGAGCTTGCAGGGTTCATTGAAGTTTGTCGCAGTACCCAGAAAACCCACACCGGGATTGAAACGCTTACCGGCCTGTTCACAACTAATTTAGATGTCCGTGGTCGCAGTACCCAGAAAACCCACACCGGGATTGAAACGGTCACGTTTTGGTCGGCCGCGAGGGGAGTCGGAGCGTCGCAGTACCCAGAAAACCCACACCGGGATTGAAACACTGGCCCAGTCAGACTTCCAGAACGTGAAACAGGTCGCAGTACCCAGAAAACCCACACCGGGATTGAAACTCGGCGTGCGGGCCGCTTGTCGCCATGTCCGTAATGTCGCAGAACCCAGAAAACCCACACCGGGATTGAAACATGACCAAGGAGAATGGAAGAACCGACATTGAACTCCGTAACCAACGAACCCGATGGGGAAGTTGTTCGACAGGCGGCACACTCAGTCTGAACTGGCGACTCATCATGGCACCACCTGACGTAGTTGATTACATCGTCGTTCACGAACTCGCACATCTCACCGAACAACACCACGGCGAAGCCTTCTGGCAACAAGTTGCCGACCAAATCCCCAACTATCAAGAAAAATCCAACTGGCTCAACCAGAACAGCGCGAAGCTAATCTTCACCCAAGACGACCTGTAAAACACCAACCACCACTACCAGTACTCCCCCGAAAAAATCTGCTTCCGTTCTCTACCCTTTGCTTCCGTTGCTTGGGTGACTGTGGCTACTGATTTTGTCTATCTGTTCGATGTTGGGTTGGCATAACTATAGATTTGGTAGGTGTTGTTTGAGTTGTTCGAGACGTGTTTTTACACGTTTTTCCGCGTCTTATGATTTGTTCGACGTGTTGAACATTAATAAGATTAATAAGGGTTGGCCGTTGTGGATATGGTACGAGGATAACACTATGCCCGATTCAGAGTCCGTCGAACGAACGGACACACGGGAACTAAAAGAAATCATCAAAGAGTTCCTGAACCACTTAGATTTCGCCTACAACTACCGGCTACAGAAGCTCGTATACTACGGCGAAATCTGGTGTCTGCAAACCTACGGGCGGCGTCTCACCGACGCAACGTTCAAAGCACACCACTACGGAAGCTTCTCGGACGACATCGCCGACGCGCTCGAAGAGATGCGCAACGACGAGGAAGTCGAGTACGAGACCGTCGTCAAACCGGACGGTCCGACGTACGAATACTCACACCACGAGGACGGCGGCGAGTTATCCCCCGGCAAGAAAGAAATTATCGAACACATCCACAACGAGACGAACACGATGTCCACCGAGGACCTCGCGAAGTTCAGCAAACAAACGTGGCTCTATCAAAACACGGACGAGGCAGAATCGATGGACTTCGAGTACTACCGTGATGAAGTCGTTATCCCGCAGAGCGAACGCGAGCGCGTCGCGGAACGCGACGGTTGTCGTGCCGAGAGTGACGCCGACCTTCGGGAAGCACTAGCGAAGTAACCACTATCCAAGACATGAGTTGGAAAATCACACGCTATCAGGGATTCCTAAACGATATTCGAAGATGGCAACAGTCTGATTCGTCACTGGGGGAAGAAATCATCACCCAGTGCGAGGCTATCGAAGACAACCCGATGAAGGGTGAACGGAAAATTGGCGGGCCAATCGCAGACTGTCGTGCTGTATACCTACGGAAACAGACGTACGCGATTATCTACGAAAACGTCCCGACAGCATACGACAAAGAGGACGTAGACGAAATCAAATTTCGAGGCGTCACCAAACACGACAACCAAGCCAACGCCCGGACCGGGAGCGACGACCCCAAGATAGCGATGAAACGGTTCGAACTGGCGATACCGGCGTCAGAATCCGCCCGCCTCCATTCAGCATTAAAAGACAGCAACGGTGTCTACGTGAACGACGACGCAGTGAAGTGGGATAACCCGACTGAACTCTACGGCCAGTTCTGAACGACGCCACGAAGACAAATTCCGGTCAATAGCGTCCGAAGGCGAGATTCGAGACATCGAACGCCTTCCCCTCCGCGAAGTCCTCGAAAACCCGAGCAACTAATTCAACGCCTCACCCGCCTACGCGACCGCTATAATCCAAAAACGCTCTGGGAATTACCCACCCTCGCTTCCGTCGCTCGGCCGACTGTAGCTTTCGAGTTCGACGTTGGTCAACGCTAACCGTGTGGTTTGGGCGGCGACCTGCATGACGCCGAGGAAGGCGGTCGCCGTCACCTCGGTCGTACCGAGGGTGGGCGTGGAAACACCATCACCACTGCGACAGTCGCGGCAGTAGACTCTCGGACAGTTCCACGTATCGTGTCCGGCCTTCCGGTAGGCGTACACCGTCACACAGTCGCCGTCGTGTAGCTCGCGGCCGCAGTAGGCACAGACACCGCTCGCACCGTCGAGTCCGACCCGTACGCCGTTCAACACCTGTTCGACCGTTGCCTCGACGCGCACCACCTCACCGTCCGCGCCGTCCACGTCGCCGTCGGCGTCCGTGCCGGTCCGAGACGCCATCTAGCGACACCCCGCACAGACAACGCCTTCGCCACTGGTCGGGCCGCCACACTCCGGGCACTCAGCCTTACACACCGCCCACGGCGAACCGTTCCGCGCGGCTTCCTCGGCGCGCTCCATCCGCTCGCACTCCCGACAGACACGCTTCGGCGTCCGACACCCACACTTGCGACACCCCATCGTTACACCCCCTCCGAACAGGCCGCAACTAGTTGGCGAACGTTACGCTTTTCACAAACTGCGTTCGTAGCGTACATTGGCTTTCACCGTCCAACGGAAAGCCGTGGTTCGCGGGTGTTGGCGCACCCGTGACCGTTCTCCACAGAAGTAGAGAACGCTCGGTGAGCCTCGGCTTTCCTGTCTATCCGTAGACACGGATGTAACTTAAAACTACTGGAAGCAGTACGCAACTTATAGCGCCGCTACCGCCAGAAAACCACACTTTCAGACCACCATACCAGTACTTAAACGGGCGAACAACCGCGGGCGAGAACTAGCCTCCAGAGCGACCGGTGGGTAGCACACGCTACGACCGTCACCCACCCCTCTTCGCGGCCGGGAACGACGACACGTCGGTCGCTCCCCAACGCTGGCTGTTCCTCGTTCGTCCGTATTCGGTCGCCGCGGTTCCGCCCGTACGCCGTCTAAAGATGCTCGGGCGTTCGAGTCGCTAACCAACAACCCGACTCCCGGATAGCGACGTGTTGGTTAACGACGGTTCCGGCCGTATTCCGACCGAAACCGACGGGCGTCCCGGTCGGCGTCGAAGCAAGACACTCGGGGAGTCCGGCCGCTAACCAACACACCGGTTCTCGGATAACGATGTGTTGGTTAGTCGGGTTGGCTGAGACGACGCATGCTCGGACTCTTGCCGTCCAAGTCGGGGTCTCGGTCGATATACCCGAGGTTCGAACTCGTCGCCAGAAGCAACTCCGATTCACTCCCCGGTGGTTTCGTCGCTCGGGAAGGTGTCCGAGTTGGTGAGAAGTTCGACGTTCACTTGCTCGAAGGTGCGCGTCGAGGACCGTGCGCGTCCAGCTTCAACCCTACTCGGGTACGTCTGTAACCAACGTGAAGAAAGTCGGCGGGGCCGCTATCAGCGAGCTTCAACCCTACTCGGGTACGTCTGTAACGTTTCGGTCGTTCCTCGACGGCTACTCGGCCGGAAGCGACCGACGGGACGCTATCCGGCCAACATCTCGGTCGTTTCTCGACCGCTACTCGGCCCCGCCGTCGGCCGAACAGGTGGTGTTAGCAGAATCAGGTCCGCGTCTGTCCGCTAGACGACCACCGACGACCACACTTCCAACTACATCCACGACTACCCATACCGGCTTGTACAAGTCCGCTAGACCGTGTGTGCAAGTGTGGTTGTCGTGAGAGCGGTGTTTCGAGGGACGGCGGGGTGTCGCTGACACCCCGCCCGCGGTGGTTGTGCTAACACCACCTATGAGTCGGGGAGCGTGGCTAGCCGTCGGCGGCGAGGATGCCGTCCTCTGCGGTGATTTCGACCGTCAGAACGTGTTCACCCTTCCGCGTTTTGTCCCTGCGGACGGTGCGGGGCGAGGTTTCGGCGAGGTCCCGGATTTTCTCGAAGATGCGCTTGATTTCGCTCGACTTGAACGTCCGGCCGAAGTACGCGTTCAAGAACGGTCGTGCGTCGGGGGCGGTGTAGACGACGCGGTAGCCGTTGGCGTCCGAGACGACCCGCCCCCAATCCTCGGCGTGTTCAAGTAGAGCTTGGGCGCGTTCGTGAACCGGATAGATACGGTCCGTCACGTCTTCCGGGCCGTTCCGGACGAGGCGGACGAGACGGTCTTTCTCGATGAGGTCGGCGTCGGTGACTTCCACGTCGGCCGCTTCAGCAACCTCGTTCACGCGATGCTTGAGTCGGGCGTCCGCACGGCTTCGCGTCTGTTGCTCCGAGACCACCGTGTCGTGGAGGTCTTCGATGTCGTCGTGGATGGAGAGTTTCGCGTTCGCAATCTGTTGGGTGCGTTCTTTTCTGAGTTCTTCCTCGGCGTCCTTCCGTTCACGGCGTTCGCGTTGCAGGTCGCCGCGAAGTTGTTCGAGTTCTGTTTCTTGCCCGTCAACCTTCGCGCGGAGTTGTTCGACTTCCTCGCGGAGTTGGCGGACTTCGCGGGCGAGTGCTTGCTGGTCGAGCGCGTCGATTGGCTGGTCGAACTCGTCGGCGCTCACTGTCCGTCACCTCCCGCACGGTGGGCGTACCAGTCGTCGCGGTCGTCGGGCGCGTAGTCGGCGAGCGCGTCGAGGTACGCCTGTAGTTCGGTGGCGCTCCGGAAGGCGTCGGGATTCAGCACGTCGATAGGGTTGGCGTCGTCGCGGTGTTGAACGCTCCACACGCCCTCCGTGGTGTGGGTGAGTTCGTAGTCGTAGTACTGGAGCGTGGTGCCGGGTGGGTACGCCCCGACGAACAAGCGTTCGAGGTAGTACACGATGTCTTGCTTGTCCGCTTTCGTCGCGGCGGGCGCGATGGTCGCGTCGAGTGCTTTGTTGGCGGTACTGTCAGTCGTGTCTTCGATGTTGTCGCTCATTGGTTTCGAGAGTCTGGTTGGTTGTTAGACGGTGCAACCGCAGGGGTCGGCGGTATGGGCGTCCGGGCCGGTCGCCGAGAGCGCGGTGATAGAGCGGCCGCATTCCGGACACCGGCCGTCCGCAAGCGCCGGGCGCGCGCTACTCACACGCAACCACCCCGCGCTCACGGTCGGCATCGTCGTCCCGGTCGTTGCGCTCTCGGTCAGAACTCTCGGCGTCGTCGTCCCGGTCGGAACTCTTTCCGTCCCGGTCGCGGTCGGCGTCGTCGCTGTTGGCGTCGCGGATGCGGCGGCAGAACTGGCACGGCGAGAACCCGCGTTCTTTCGCCTTCGAGCGCGGGCATTCGTAGAACTCGGAGTTCTGGTGGGCGGGACACAACGTTTGGCGGTCGTCACCGCGTTCGTGATAGGCGTAGGCCCACGGCCGCGGCCGGTCACGCACCAGCACGGTCTCGTCGTCCGAGTAGGGGTCGTTCTCGATACGCCGGTCGCGTTCCTCCCGCGTCGGGTCCTGCAAGGACTCGTCGGCCGGACAGTCGTGACTCCCCAATTTCACCGTCGGCGTGCCACAGTCCGGGCACACGTCGAACGTTTCCGGGATTGCGGTGTCGAGGTCCGGCCCGAACTCGTCGCGGGCGGTCACTACGCTTCGCCCTCCGTTGCCGGGGTGTCGCCCAGTTCCGTCTGTTCACCGCGGCTTCGCGTCTCGGTCTCGGTCTCGTCGCTCGGGAAGGCGTCGGGTTCGTTGTTGGCGAGTTCGACGCCCGCTTGCTCGGCGCGCGCCCGGACGTGCGCGTCGAGGATAGTGCGCGCCGCGTCGGTCGTCGCGTACTCGTTCGCGCGGCCATCCTTCGCGCCCTTCGAGATGAGGTTTTGGTCGGCGAGCGTGTCGAGGTTCTGGTACAGACGGCCGTGATGCACCTCCTCGTAATACGTCGCTTCCAACCGGCGTTTCACCCGAAGGCCCCTCGGCGGGTCGCCGCCGCGTTCCAGCGCGCGAACGGCGAACAGTACGTCCCGTTGGAACCCGTGCAGGTCCACCAGCGACGGCAGAGCCTCGGCCGTCACGCTTCGGCACCTCCAGCGAACGGGTTGGTTCTGAATGCGATACGCGCCGCTAACCGTGCGGGAGATTCAAGTCCCCGCGCTCTGATTGCGTACATGCTTCTGCTGTGATGGTGGAAGCGTTTCGCGGACCCGATGTCCCTACCATCGGTCCGCTTCCTTCCGCGACCGGATTCAGTAGCTGTAGGTCCGCGAGTTGCTTCCTAACCACGGATATACCGTAGCAAGGTAATAAATGTTGGCAGTATATGCTTTCAAAATAGCTGCATATGCCCTCAAAATGCTGAGTATCAGAGTAACTAAAACTCTGTTTGGTAATGCCGAGTATAAGATGCGCCCGCGTGTTTCGTGGATGACCGGAAACGACGATTCTATCTTGGAATATCTCCACGAACACGATGTAGCCCTTCCGCCGACGGGATTAGAAATTAACCTTGAGCGAGAAGGAATTGATGTGTCCTACTCGACAATTCTGCGACGGTTGAAGAAGCTACAGCAGAACGGACTTGTAGAGAAGGTACGTGACAAAGAAGGCTACTACGCCATCTCCGAGAAAGGTCGTGCGTATCTGGCTGGCGAACTCGACGCGACCGAACTAGAGGGCGAGAAGTAGAGCGACGTGTTTTCGCTTAGTAGAACGCCGATAAATCAGAAAAGAGTTAGTCTCCTAATAGTTCTAATAGCTGTTGGCCTTCGTCAGTGATGTGATACTCCGTCTTGTCTCGGCTATCATCTTCTATTGGCGTTGATTTGACCATTCCTGCGTCTTCTAAGTCATTAAGATGACGGTAGATGGTTGGTGTTGATACACCAACATCTTTGTGGAGTTGATAACCGTAGCTAGGTGCTTCTGCAAGCCGACGTAGGATTTCCATTTTCGTCTCGCCGATTAACGACACGGGATGATGTACCCATCTTTGCTATTTTTACTTTATAACGCAAAATTGCTATGTATAGCAAAAATGCTAGCTATCTCCTAACTCAGTCACTAACTCCTTCCAGTTTTGTTTGTTTTCCTCGCTCGCGCGCATCTTGTTTAGATACTCACCGACAGCTTCCACGAATTGCTTTCGTCCAGCATCCGTAATGAATTTCAGAAGGTTGAGTAACTCATCCGGATAGATGAGAATTAATTCGATAGGAGCGTTTTCAATCTCTTCTTGGGCTCTCTCTTTTTCGGTTTTATTCCGCCAACCGCTACCGACGACGTAGAGGTACTCTCCGAGTTCATTTTCACGGGCTTTCGTAATTGCATGTTGAATATCACTTCGCTCGCTATGTTTGTCTTTAACCTCTATCGCCCGTACAACGTCACCCCCACGCTTTATTTCTACGTCACCGGCCGCATTACTGAATTCGTCTGGAACATTTGGATGTTCTGCCTCAATAGTCCAATCTTCCCCATCTGTATGAGAATAGTACGCTTTCATCACGCCTGCTGTGATTGACGCAAGACGCTCTCCACCTCCAGATTTACGAATATATTTCTCTACCTGATTTCGGAGAGACTGGTACGGGACATCCGATGGTGAAACAAAATCAACGGTTTGAGATTCTAGTTCCTCTATTTCGGATAAGGTCTGGCGAAGAATATCTACCGGTTCAATTTCGCCGGATTCAGTCTTCTCTTGGAGTTGTTCCAGAAGCTCGTAGAGACGACTATGTGCCTTCTCGGACCGATGGGGATTCTCCATCGAGAAATTGGGGTACCGAGCAGGTTTATTCAGAAACGGTTCATTTGAACCACCAAGGCGCTCACCATGGTCTTTCTCCCATTCTACGAGTACGTCATGTCCGAGTGAACGAGCGTTGTATGCACCGGGATGGTCCCACTGTGCCTGCATTGCTCGGTAATGAATTCGAGGATTAACAGCCTTTGCAAGTATATTCGTCGTGAGAATATACTTATATGTGAGTTGGGAAGCGTTTAGAACCTCGCCGATTTTCTGCCGTACGAAACCATCTTCAACGTATGTGTTTTGGTCGTTGTTCAAAACGCGATTCCATTCCTGGTTTAGAAGTTCCTTGGCTTCGCTATTGTCAACGCTTTCCGCCAATGTAGACACCGAGAAAAGAGTCTAAGAGTCAGGTAAAAAGCTATATAAGCGAAAAACCGAATGTATAGGAAAAATCCTAGTGGGGTTATGAGTTACTCGTCAGTAGCATCCACAAGAGTTTGTTGCTGATTATCAATTTCATCGACATCCACGCCGGGTTCAACATTTCGATTTGGCGGTTCGTAATTCAACCAGAGCGATTCCTGTCGCTCATCCTTGGTCGTGTGCATCGTTTTCGACTCCGCGTCTACTCGGTTCCACCCGTAATCCTCAAAAATTTCTTCGTAGAGGTCACAACAGTACCCTGAGACCGCGACTTTACCTTCACAATTCCGAAGAGTCTCAGCGAGTTCACGATGGTCTTCGTCTGTCATCTCGTGACCATAGCTGTTTGTATCGCCACGTACTTCATGAGGGTAAGGAGGGTCACAGTAGAACAAAGCGTCTTCATCCTCATGCCGTTCAATTACTTCAACTGCGTCCTTGTTCTCTATTTGAACACGTCGTAAACGGTCTGCTACGTCGTACAATTGTTCAAGACGGCCATGGTATCGGCTAACCGCCCCCGACATGTTTCGTCGTGATGTGGACTTACAGTATGCCCATCGTCCGGGGGTCGCTTCTTGTGCAAGACCACTTCGTGTTTGTCCCGCTCGGACAAAAAACAGGCGAGCCCGTTCAAGCTCGCTCAAATCATCGTTTTGCTTTTTTTCGACCGCTTCAGCGAGTTCTTCTCTGGAAAATGGTGTAAGTGAGATTTTCTCCAGCAGTTCGTCCCGATTCTCTCGCAGAACTTTAAAGAAATTGACAACATCTCCATCAATGTCGTTATATGTTTCCACAGGACTGGGGTCACGATTCAACAGAACCGCGGCACTTCCACCAAATGGTTCGATGTACTGGTGTGTTTGAGGGAGCTGTGGTAGAATGAAATCTAAGTGTGAGTATTTACCGCCGTACCAGCGAATTGGAAGCATCTTGCCCATCTGTAAGCTTACATCGCTCCTAATGCCGTATAAGGATTATCTTCACTTGCCAACTATCCACCGAGCTTTGATTAAATGAATAAAATAATAATAGTAGGTAAAAATTACCTCCGGAAGTAGTTATCCTTCGCTTCCGTCGCTTGGGTGACTGTAGCTCTGCACCTCTACGTCCGTTAACGCTAACCGTGTGGTTTGTGCGGCGGCGACCTGCATGATGCCGAGGAAGGCGGTGGCGAGAATCTCGGTGGTGCCGAGGGTGGGCGTCGGTACGCCGTCGTCGCTGTTCCGACAGCTGCGACAGTACACTCTGGGGCAGTTCCAGTGGTGGTGTCCGGCTTTCCGGTAGGCGTAGACGGTTATACAGTCGCCGTCGTGCAGCTGTCGTCCGCAGTAGGCGCAGGTTGTGGTTGCGCCGGGAAGTCCGACCTGCAAGCCGTTCAAGACTTGTTCGACGGCCGCCTCGACGCGCACCACCTCACTGTCGGTCTCGGTCTCGGCGTCGGTCTCGTGCGTGTTCGACGCCATCTAGCGACACCCCGCGCAGACGACGCCTTCGCCACTGGTTGGGCCGCCACACTCGGGACAGTCGGCGGGGAATAGCTCTCGGTCGGACTCTCGGCGCGCGGCCTCTTCCGCGCGCTCCATGAGTTCACAGTCTCGACAGAGACGGTTCGGCGTGCGACAACCACACTTGCGACACCCCATCCTTACACCCCCTCCGTCCGGGCCGCACTTGCTTTACGAGCGTTACACTTTTCACAGACTGCGTTCGTAGCGTACATTGGCTTTCACACCTGATTCAGGAAGCCGTGGTTCGCGGGTGCTGGAACACCCGTGACCGTTCTCCACAAAAGTAGAGAACGCCCGATGAGCCTCGGCTTTCCTATCTATTCGTAGACACGGATGTAACTTAAAACTACTGGAAGCAATACGCAAGCTATAGCGCCGCTACCCCTAGAAAACCGGACTTTCAGACCACCGCAATAGTACTTAAACCGGCGGACAACCGGGGGCGAGACACACCGCCGCCGAGCAACCAGTGGTTAGCACAACTTGCTACCGTCGCCGACCCCTCTTCGCGGCCGGGAGCGACGACACGACGGCCGCTAACCAACGATAGCCGTCGCTCGTTCGCTCGCGTTGGCTAGCCACGATTCCACCTGTACGTTTGGGGCGCTCGGGCGTTCGAGTCGCTAACCAACAACCCGACTCCCGGATAGCGACGTGTTGGTTAACTACGGGTCCGGCCGTATTCCGACCGAAACCGACGGGCGTCCCGGTCGGCGTCGAAGCAAGACGTTCGGGGAGTCCGGCCGCTAACCAACAATCCAGTTCTCGGATAACGATGTGTTGGTTAGCCGGGTTGACCTGTCTGTCCCGCCCTCGGAATCGTGTCCGATATACCCGAGGTCCGAACGCATCGCCAGAAGCGACTCTGCCTCATCTCCGGCCGTCCGGTCGCTCGGGAATACGTCCGCGTTAGTGGCGAGTTCGACGCTTACTTGCCCGAGCGTACGCGCCGAAGACCGTCCGTGCCGCGTCCGAGCCTCCACCCTACTCGGGTACGTCTGGAACCCGACCGTCTCGACGCGATAGCCGCCGACATTGAAGCCGCCGTCGAAGACTTCTACGGCGTTAACCGGGATTGAGACTACATCGTAGTCCGTTCCTCCGGAATCGGTACCTATTGACAAATTCCAGAATCGTACCATTAAAAGTATTACAATCGACCGACACACTCCACCTGCAATGAAAGAGAAACTCACCACCCTCGGACGCAACCACCCGAAAGCACTCGGCGCAGTCTTTACCGCGACCCTCCTGACCCATCGCCTTTTCGAATATGGTATCACACCAACTGGAGACGGTCATCCCGGACCCTAACGTAGGTCTGACGCGGCAACCTCATTACTCCAGTATCGCTCATCGTTGAAATCGATGGGTATCAGGTCACTCTCTAGTATCTTGTCCAATTCAGACGCGTTTAGGTCTAAGGTAGCAGTTGACCACCGACGAGGTAACGGGTGTCCGAATCGAGATACAGACTAAACGCAGTGCCAAGGCCGTGAGTCGGTGACGGGAACCCCTCTACTTCAGTCCGCCATGTTTCCTTGTCAGGGCAAGAAATTCTGAGGTAGAGCGGATTTCCGCTTTTGCAGTGGCAGAGTGAGAGGCCGCCGTTGCCGACGGTCATCCAGCGGGTTCCGGCGAGGAGTTGTTTGCGGAGGACGTGGACGCTGGTGCGGAGGGTGTGGCCTGCGGCGAGCAGGCGGGCGAAGTGGAGGCCTGCACGGGTGGCTATTGAGTCGGCGATGTCCGAGAGGGTGATGATGCCGCCGAGACTTCCCGCTTCGACGAGTCCCATGCCTTGCTCGTGGGAGTCACACGCGTTCAACAGGAATGCTTTGACGTTCACGTCCACGAGCGTCGTGGTGTCGAGGTGGCCGTCGGGACAGACGATACCGTCGTCGTCAACGTGGCCGATATAGTGGAGGAAATCCGCCGGGTCCGCGAGCAACTCGCGGAACTCCGCGACCGAGAGTTCCGTGTGCATCGAGATGTCGAACCGGTGGTGTTCGTTCAACTGGTAGTACTCCGAAACGACCTGTTCGTCCTGCATTGCGGTGTCGTTGCAGACGACGTGAATCCGTATCGGCGACTCGTCGGGGTCCACGTCGAGACTCCGGCGGAGCGACTCGACGGTGAGTTTGTTCGCGCCGACCGGCGGCCGGTCGCCCACCCACGCATGCCCAATCGTCTCGAACGGGACTGGCTCTGGTGTGACGAACTCGGTGGTGACTGGTTCGTCGTTCTTTGCGCCGAGGAAGTCCGTAATCACCTCCGGCGTCTCTTTCACCGACTTCGGGTCGGGGTTGGGCGTCGTCCGCACGACCGCTAAATCGTTGGCGACGAACGGAATCGCGTCGAGACTCTCCACCGTCGGGTCCACGTCCACCGTCAGCGGCCAGTCGGGAATTACGTCCGCGACCGTCTCGAACGACACGCCGAGGTACGCCGAGAGGCGGTCGGCGAGCGGCCGGTCGTAGAGCGCGGTGAACTCAAGGTCTACCTCGGATTCGACTAGCTGTCGCTCGTGGAGGTCGACCTGATAGTAGCCTTCGGTTCGCGTCACGCAATCCAGCAGGAACGTCTGTCGGAGGACGCGGCCGACCGTCTGCTCGAACCCTTCCGGCCCGTCAAGGCTGTACGCGAAGCCGTCGTCGGTGGCGAGTCGCGGCCGGTCGCCGGGGACGACTTCCGCGCCGAGGTAGTAGGCGAGCGACGACACGGGATAGACGTACTCGTACTCCGGTGGGACTTCGATACGGACGCCAGTATCCGGACGGTTGATGCCGTCGGGCGCGTCGAACTCGTCGCCGACTTCTATCAGTGGTGGATGCCCGCGGAGGGTCGGGAACGACCGTTCCGGACTCGTCGTTTTGAGCGCCGACCCGAGAAGCGACACCGCCCGCATCGCGCCCTCCGGATTCGGCGTCGTCGTAATCGTGCCTGCGGGCCGGTCGTGGAGCGACCGCACGCCCACCCGGACCACCGTCTCCCCATCGAAGTCGAGGCGGACGACATCGCCGTCGCGGTGAATCGTCACGGGCTGGTTGACTCGGAGGTAGAGTTTCGTCGGCGCGATATTCACTTCGAGCGTCCGCGGCCCGTCCGTCTGAAGCTGGCCGTCTGACGGGTCGAACGCGTCTGCAAGTCCATCGTCGGTGTGGAGAAAGATACTCGTCAACTCGGGAATCTGGAGCGCGGTCGTTACGAGTTCGACCGCGGTTTCAACTGGGAATCGGAAGTGGTCGCACGCCACCGTGTCCGGGGCGACCGGCGTGGCTGTCTCGACTTCGAAGTAGGCGTTCTCTATCGGGTCGAAAATCCGGATACCACGGCCGTCGTCGCGTAGTGTGACGGTCGGTTCCATGCTTACACCGGAATCCAGTCCGTGGTGATGTCGTCGGCGGGCAGATGCCAGCGCTGTTCGACCTGCTCCGGCTGTGACCGTAATTCGACACGCGCATCGAACAACTCTCCGTCGAGCAAGTACGCGGCACGCTCAGGGTCATCGCGGAACTGACAGTACAGCGTCCCATTCACCAGACTCACACACTGCGAGGCCGTCCGCACGAACCGCCGAACCGACTCTGACCCAACATCGGTCCCCAATTGGTCCAACGCCGTCACTCCGACCCGCAGGTCGTTCGCGGCGAGGTCGTACTCGTCACCTAACTCGTTGACCGCGGCCAATATGTCGTCGCTCACGACTCCAAGCCCGTCCGCCATCCCCGGTTCGGCGGTCGCCGCTCGACGCGCCTGCTCGCCGCTTACGAGTCGAACGCTCTCCATGTCGGCCGTCACCCCGTCGGGGAGGACACGGCCGGGGTTCCGGGGTTCGTGGGGTGTGACGAGAACCTGTTTCCGGTCGGGACCTCCGAACGACAACGCCAGTTGCTCGCCGAACCCATCTTCGTCCACGGTCCCCGTCACGAGGATACTACACCCCGTCTGTTTCAACTCCGCGAGTCGCTGTGCGAACACTCGCACTGTCTCCCGTCCGCTCCCCCGAAACAAACGCGAGACATCTCCAATCATTCTCATACCAGCCATTTCATCGTACACACATTAATTCTATCCGCTTCACCCGCGAGAGAACCCCCCGTTCCAGTTTCCGCAATCCCCCGCCAACATATCGGTCTGAAGAACCGCAGGGATGCCGGAGCCAACACCGAGAGACGGTTTGTCGTCGGAATGACCGCCGCTTAGTCCGTGAATTGCTATCAGTAACCGAGCAACCGAGTAACAGTCTTTCAGTATTTAACTACCTGCTATAACAGGTCTCATTCGTCTCTGTTATTTCAATCTTCCATTCAGTATCAGATTTTATAATACGCAATAGACACTTTAGATGCTAGTTTCTACTGCACTGCAATGAACGCTCGGAGCCAGCAGATTCTCGCCGTCGCCTTCTCCATCCTTATCGTCACGGCGACGGTCACGCCCGCCACCGCCGCCCTTGACTCGCCACCCTCCCAGTCCGACGCCGACCTCCCCTCACTCTCGTCGCTCGCCACCACCATCGCAGGCCACGAACTCTTCCCCGACACCCCCGGCAACGGCAACGGAAACGGACCGGGGAACGGCAAGGGGAACGGACCGTCGAAGACCACGACCACGACCGCGACCACGACGACGGCCGGGAATGAGACGACCACGCCCGGCCAAAGCCCACCGGAAAACCCCGGACAGGGACCGCCAAAGAACAAAACGCAGGGACCGCCCGAAAACCCCGGACAGGGACCGCCGGAGAACAAGACGCAAGGCCCACCGGAGAATCCCGGACAGGGACCACCCGAGAACCCCGGTCAGGGACCGCCACCGCACGCGGGGCCGCCGTCGTGGGTGCCGAACAAGGGCGGGAACTCGAACACGGACAAACGCGGCCCGCCAGAATGGGCGAAGAACGGCCAAGCCCCGCCACCAGTCTCGAACCGCTCGGCGCTCGCCAACCGGAGCGAACCACTGGCGAACGCGACTTTCAACGTCTCTATCCGCGAGAATGCGTCGGCCGCCGACTACCGGCTCGCCGCCATCGACGCCCTCCAGACTACCGAGTTCGACGCGCCCGGTAGCTCCGCCGACGACCACCGCAGACAAGCCCTCCGCGAACTCAACGAATCACTCGATTACGTTCTCGACGCCAACCGCACCACCTCCGCGGAACTCTTCGAGCGCGACAAAGAAGCGAGTACACCCCCGCAGTTCGCGCCGAGCGTCACGAAACTACTGGTGCGGTCGGACGAGCGATTAGCTCATACGGCTATCGCGGACGCCGACCGTCTCGCCACGACTCTGAACGACCGGAACGTCTCGTTCGACCAGCAAGCCGTCGCAGAGAACATCTCCGGGGCGCGCCGAGCAGTCGAGCGCGCCGAGCGGTTCCGGGCGCGCGGCCAACAGCATACCGCCATCAGCCAGTACCGAGTCGCGTGGATTCACGCCCAGCAAGCCCTCGACGTACTCGACCTCGCCGCCACCCCGAACGTCACCATCACCACCCGCGAGGACATGCCCCACGAGGAGAACGTCACCTACGCGGTTCGCGGCCGCGTCTTCGACGTTCGAGGCCACGAACTCGCGTTGTCGCTGTCGTTGAACGGGGCGAACCGGACGCTCGACCTCGCCGTGAATACGACGCCGGGCGCGGTCGGCACCTTCGAGACGAACGTGACGCTTTCGCGGCAGGTCAACCGGATTACGGTGTCGGCGACCGACCCGAACCGGCGATGGTCGCCCGACTACGGCGGCGAGAACGCGACCGTCGGCCGGGACGTGCTTCGACTCGACGGCGATGGGTTGCCGGACTTCTACGAGTTGAACGTGACGGGAACCGACCCCTTGGGGCCGGACAGCAACGCTTCGCGGACTTCGTTCAACGAGTCGGGCAACAACATCACGGACGGGGCGGAGGACTTCGACAACGACGGGGAGACCGCCGCGCAAGCCTACTGGTTCGACCTCGACCCGCTGGACAACGACACCGACGGCGACCGCCTACAGGACGGCTTCGAACTCCAGTTCCAAGCGCTCGACCCGCTGGACACCGACTCCGACAACGACACGGTTCGGGACCCCGCCGAGGACCTCGACAACGACTCGCTGTCGAACCGCCGCGAGCAGACAGCAGGTACGAATCCGGTCGAAAACGACACCGACGGCGACACGTTGAACGACTCGGCGGAACTCGCCAACGAGACCGACCCCTTGTCGCCCGACACCGACAGCGACGGTCTGCGTGACCCCGACGAGTACGAAGTCGGCACCGACCCGACCGACCCCGACACCGACGGTGACGGCGTGCTGGACAGCGACGAGACGTTTGCGACCGAGACCACCGACGAAGAGACCGGCGTCACCGTCAACGTCACCGGCGAAGGCAACGTCGCGGGCGCGGTGTCGGTGAACACGAGTTCGCGGACGATTCTGGAGACCGCGAGCGTGCGGAACGCCAGCGCGTCGAGGGCCTACGACTTCGAGGCGGAGGCGAACTTCTCGACGGCGACCATCTCGTTGCCGTACAACGACTCGCGGGTCAGCGCCGAGAACGAGACGACGCTCGGCGCGTATCGGTACAACGAGACGCTCCAGACGTTCGTCGCCGTCACCAACTCGACGGTAGACACCCGCAACGACACGGTGACCGCCGAGACGCCGCACTTCTCGACGTACACGGTGCTGTCAACTGAGACGTGGGAATCGCGGTTCGACCGCGCGCTCCCGGACAAGTGGTCGAACACGGACAACTTCAGCACCCTCGACGGCAGGAAGAGGACGGCAACGTCTCGACGGCGACGGTCGACCGCGCCGGAGTCGCCACGAGCGACGCCGCCAGCGAGGAGTCGGCGGCGGTAGTCGGGTCGCTCACGCGCGAGCAGACCGAGCGCAACTGGTCGAAGCCGTCTGAGACCGAGAGCGAGACGACTACGACATCGGAGGGGTCCGAAACGACGACCACAGTGACGGCGACGACGACGGAAACGGTGTCAGGTTACGAATACTGCGAGCAGTCCGGGCCGGAGAGCAACTGGGGATGTGAGCCGACCGAGGAACCCTCGGAGACGACCGAAGAGGAAGTGTCGAACCCGGACCCGAAGGTCGACTCGGACGGCGACGGAACGTACGACCGCTACGACGACTGTCCGGCGACGCCGGGTGAGAACAACGGGTGTCCCCAGCATAGCGACAACGACGGTATCAAAGATTACAACGACGAGTGCGACAACAAGGAGGGGTACGGCGACGGGTGCCCGACCCACAGCGACGCCGACGAGGTGTCGGACTTCCACGACGAGTGTCCGAACACGCCGGGAGTCCGCGAGAACGGGTGTGCGAAAAACACCGACGGCGACGACTACAACGACTTTTTCGACGACTGTCCGGACGAACCGGGGACGCTCTCGAACGGCTGTCCCACCGACGACGACGGCGACAACACCCGCAACTACTACGACGACTGCCCCCAGTTCCCCGGCTGGAAACCCAACGGTTGCCCGCGAGAGTCGAGTTTAGAACGCACCGTCACCTTACGCGACGCCGAAACCGTCACGCTCGGCGTGGTGGCGAAAGCCAACGCCATCAGCTATCGGTCAGTGGCCGAACTCGTGGTCATCGGGCCGGACGGCGAACGCACTCGGGTCTACGGCGAGGACAACACGTACGCGAGTACCGAGAGCGTCCGCGAATCCCAACTCGGCGCGGAGGCTGTCCTCCCCGGCGGCGGGGGTGACGCTCACGGGGATTTCGAGGCGGTCGAACACGACCTCTCGGAGTACGCGGGCGAGCAAGTCACCATCAAAATCGAGACGGTCGGCCGCGCCACGTTCGAGATTGACGCGCTGAAACTCGGCTACGACACCGACGGCGACACGTTGTACGACGCGGTCGAACGCGGGACGTGTGGCCTGCGGGACGGCCGGGGGCAGTGTCTAGACACCGACCCGCGGCTGGCGGACACCGACGGCGACGGGTTGAGCGACAGCTACGAGGTGGGCGAGCGCCAGCAGGTTCACGGTCGGGTGTACAACCGCCTGCGGAGCAACCCGACGGTCCGGGACACCGACCACGACGGCCTCTCGGACGCCCAAGAGCTACGTGGGTTCGACACCGCGGTCACCCGGAGTCCGGACGCCTCCCGGAAGTATCTCAACGGCGAGTCGCCCTCGGACAAAGCCGAACATCTCACGACGGAGTGGACCAACAGCAACCCCTTCGCGTACGACTCGGACAACGACGGCCTCTCGGACCGCGAAGAGTGGCTTCACAAGACCGACCCGAACAATCCCGACAGCGACGGCGACGGCCTGCTTGACGGCCGCGAACGCGCGGTCGGCGAAGACCCGACACTCTACGACTATCGGCCGCCGGACATCCGTCTGGCCAGATACGGCTATCTCGCCAACTACAGCGAGATGGAAATCGAGTACATCCTCGAGTACCTCCTGTTCGACCCCAGCGGCGTCGAACACACCGCCGTCGAGAAGAACGGGAAGACGCGCTACCGGGCGTCGCCGAACGCGGTGTTCAGTCGCCACGACGGGTCGTTCTCGGTGTCGGGCGTGAGCGCCGTCGCGGACGAACTCGCGGGCGCGACCGTCGAAGTCACCGCGACCGACAGCCACGGCAACCGGAAGAAAACGGTCGGCATCCGGAAAGCCAACGCTGTGGGGCGTCTCGCCGGGAAACTCGACGCGGACACGATGTACGCGACGGGGGCCGCCGAGAAACTTGGGGCGCTCTCTGGCTTTTCGGCGGGGATGGGCGGCACCATCAAGTCGCTCCTCGGGTTGGTCAACGACCCGCTCGGATTCGTCAAAGGACTGACCGGCCTCATCGACCTACTCGACGAGTCGGGCCTGCTCGGGATGTTCCTCGACGCGATGGTGTCGAGCCTCCAAGACAAACAGAAGACGAACAACCCCTACGCAGAGGGGTCGGCGCTCTACGACGAGTACCGTAATAGCTGGTATGCGGGCTACACCGTCGCGTTCATCACGAAAGCGATTGCAGGCGCACAAGCCACGAAAGTCATCAAGAGTTCGACGTACGCCCAGAAGGTCTCGAACTTCGCCAAATCCACGCGCGCAGGCAAGGCCGCGATGCGAGTGAAAGCACCCTACGACCGCGGAAAAGCGCGGGTGGCGACCGGGTTGGCGCGAGCGACCGAGCGAGCGTCGGGACCGCTACTCCGGCGGGCGAAGTCGGCGGGTGCGGCCTATCGACTCTGGCGGTTGCAACGCGAAGGCGAGGTGGACACGAGCGACCTGTCAGACATTGAGCGCGACCGGGTCGTGCGGTACCTCGCGCGCCATGGCGCGGACGGGGCTGAGGACCTCCGACGGATGGACGACGCGGACTTCGAGGCGTTGTTCGGCCGACTGTGCGGCAGTGGTCTCGGGACACAGCGATTCGCTGGCGGAGGGTGTACGGAGCTATCCGACCGCAAGCAACGAGCGTACAGCGATGCAGTCACGGAGACGGACGTGGACCCGAGCGAGTTCGGCGCACGGTTAGACACGACCGACGTGAAAGACGCCAACGCCCGGCTAGCCTTCGCGCAGACGAGTCGCTACGGTGTCCGGATGGCCAGCGACCTCGACGACGAAGCACTCAACCAGTTCGTTAAGCTGGATACCGAGTCTCAGCGGTTGCTCGTTCAAGCGTGGCGGTCGGAGAGTATGGATGTGTCAACCGCCGACGTAGACTATGTTCTTAAGCGCATGGGGTCGCTGGACTACTATGGAGAGAGAAATCTGGTCCAATTAGTTGCTACGACGGGCGGCGACGGTATTTCGTTACTCCGTGGCTTCGACGATGCGTCTGAAGTACAGGAGTTCTTGACGTTCACCGTTGACAAGAGTGGCTACGATGTTCCAAGCGACTTAGAAGACGACGTTCGGAATTCACTTGCAACGTCGTATGGGTACAACCACATCAGCGCGGAGTACACTGGCCGAGTCACTGACGATATAAGAGTCTTAGATGGCGATGAGCGAATCGAAGGTGTTCCTGAAGTCCTGTACGGTGATCCTAATGGCATCACGAATCTACCGGCTACACCGACATTAGCTTACAATCGGATTAAAGGTAGTACGTACGAACTACGGTTCGCCCGCAACAAATTGCGTCCTAAGCTTGATTCAGGAGACACCCTCAGGTTAGATTATACGCCAGACCTTGACTTTAGTCGTCTTAGCGATGCGCAACTTGAGGACATCGCAAAGAAGGTCTATGGAAGCAAGAACGATGTCGAAGAGGTTCGAGACGATCTCGGACTGGACTCATCGAATAATAAAGACCCTGAGTTCGATGGTTTCAAAATCGATAGCGATGGCGGTGATGTCTACTACGAGGCAAAGAATGTAAAAACATTACGGGAAGAAGAACTCAAAAAGAAAGCAACGTTTATGTTTGCACTTGACAAGCTCAGCAGTGATGTTGACGACGTACGGATGGTGCTATACTCCGGAAATGAGGAAGCAACTCAACAGATAGCCACGAAGATTGACAAGGATTGGTTTACTGTTAGAACATACACTGTCCAACTACGACCATCCTCGGATCGGAATTCAGCGTTAAGCGCGGCGGTTGTCGAACCAAAAGAAATATCAAACGAACTCAAAGAACCAGTTACAATATGACGGAGTTTCATTTGCTCGCTGGATTTCTCTGCGAAGAAACTAATCCTGTCGAGTCAATCTCACAGGTTCAGAACTATCTTGACGAAGACTCCTCTAACGACCTTACATATGTTTCAGAAAGGAAGACAAGCTTAGGCTAAAATCCAATTCAATCCACACCTATCTCTCGCCCGAGAAAATGTCCCATGTATTCCCGTACAACAAACAAATTTTATCGATGGGAATCGGTTTAGATGAACTTCGTCGGGATGACGGCGACAAGAGGTTGGCCTCGTTTCTCGAATTTGTGACGCTCATCTATCACGCGACCGATCCGCTGTACGGTTTCGGGATGCTCTCGTATCGACTTGAAGCAATTGATGTTGAAGTTCCGCCACCGATTAGCGACAAGAAGTTGGCCGAGAACCGGATTAACCATCCGACGTGGCTAATGTTGTTCCCGCCAGAGATGGTAGAGGCGTACGGCCGTGAGTGGTTGAAGAGCTTGCCCGCCGCTCGTATTGACTCGCTTGATGACGGTGGCTTGCTGGTTATTACTACAATGGAGGTTACTGACGCGGATGCCGTCTACGAAGCGATGCAGAACATCGAACAGGCGTTCGATGAGATTCAGTAACAGACGGGTCGATTACTATCCTCCAATAATTATCCGTCACTCGCTTCGAGGTCGCTGACAGAAAGCGCCCCCTCAATGTATTCTTGTCCGCGGTCGGTGATGCGATACGCGCCTTCCGATGCATCCTCGTGGCGTTCGAGGAGGCCGTGGTCGGTGAGGGTGCGACAGCGCTGGCCGACCCAATCGCCCGAGAAGTGGACGTTGAGTTTGAGCGACGCGGGTTTCATCCAGCCGCCGTAGCGTGCGAGTTCTTGGAGGATAACTTGGTCTGCCGGTTTCATCCAGTCGATTTTCCGGTACATGCGCTCTACCCGACCATCTCGCCGCCCCGCCATTAATCTATTCCATATCTCCCCGATTAGTCGCCTACCTACCCGTCTCTACACTCTAACTTACGTGTCGAGACTCGGCTATCCACCCTATTCCGAGGTCTCGTTTCTCGACTTGGTAGATCTGGATTTAGCGTTCGCCGAGCAGAACGTATTAGTGACGCTACGTCTCTATACGCTAGATACACTACCAAAGTTAGCTGTATAGATAGTTCAACTAATGCAGTACGAGCGGAGTGACTATCGAGGGTATGACAGGAAGTTATCCAGACGGCGAGGCGAGCGACAGAACGGAGTTACAGTGTCCGGCGTGTTTTACGACCGGACTCGACAGTATCGACCGTATCACCGGCCAGTACGACACGAGGCGCGAGGAGTACGTGTACGCGACACAGTGTCCGAACGACGATTGCGAAGTCGAGCGCGTGCCGCCCGAGGAGGTGCGGCGTCAACTCTCGTCGGGCGTCGGCGTCGGCGTTGGGTTCGATTTCGACCTTGCGGGTGTGGTCCGCGAGTTCAGTTTGCGGACGGCCGCGATGGTCGCGGCGGTCGGCCTGCTGGTCGTCGCGGCCGTACTCGCGTCTGGCGGCCTGTCGCTGTCGGTCGACCTCGGATTGGGCGGGACGGCGAGCGCGTCGGATGCACCCTACGAGAATCTCTCGACGGCCGACGCCAGCCTCACCGTCTCGGACGAGATGGGTAATTGGACGGTGTACGGCTACGGCGGCGCGTACGTCGTGACCGGCGACCTACACGGTACCGTCGTTTATCTCACTCCGGCGGGGAACGTGACGCGGACACCACACTTCTTCTCGTCGCGGGCGAGCGCGCGAGACGCGGTACTGGCGTGGCGTGCGAAACACGAATACCGACACTGGGTCGGGATCGGGGGTTGTGGTGGAGGCAGTCCTTAACGGTGAGACCGCGGGGATGCTCCCGGACACGGTGGATGTGGACGTGGTTGCGGGCGAGTACGAGACGACGCGGACGCTCGCGGTGTGTGCCGACGAGTTCGCGCCGACTGTCCGGGTTCGAGGGCTGGTCGGCGGCGTCGAGGGCGAGATGGTGAATCTCTCGGCGACGACGGGCGTCCGGCGGGTGCGGCAATCGAACCTCTCGGCGGCGGTTGCTTCAACCCTACTGGGGTTCGTCTGTAACAGTCGCCCCTTCTTCGGCGCGTCTGACGGTGCCCGTGCTTCAACCCTACTGGGGTTCGTCTGTAACCGCGGCCGGACCTGCATCCCGCCGACGACGGCGGTGCTTCAACCCTACTGGGGTTCGTCTGTAACGCCAGCACGTCGCGCTCCTCGACCCGCGGCCGTCGCTTCAACCCTACTGGGGTTCGTCTGTAACCGGGGCGAACGGCGTCCCCTTGTCGATGCCGAGCTTCAACCCTACTGGGGTTCGTCTGTAACCTCTCTTCATCTTGGTAGGCTCGCCAAGCCAGCAGGCTTCAACCCTACTGGGGTTCGTCTGTAACCGAGACGCCCTCGACGTGCCCAACCACGAGTTCGAGCTTCAACCCTACTGGGGTTCGTCTGTAACTATTCTCCCGTCAGGTCCTCAAGCGTGAACGTGTTGAGCTTCAACCCTACTGGGGTTCGTCTGTAACTCGGCGGAGTAGCCGCTGGCGTACTGGCCATCATCGCTTCAACCCTACTGGGGTTCGTCTGTAACGCCGAGACACCAGACCATGGACAGTGGACCCAGACCGCTTCAACCCTACTGGGGTTCGTCTGTAACGCAAAGAGGCGACCGACCCGGACGGCAGTGGCGGGCTTCAACCCTACTGGGGTTCGTCTGTAACTTCCCCAGCCCGACTTCGCGCCCATCAACTGATGGCTTCAACCCTACTGGGGTTCGTCTGTAACTGCAATGCTGAGACCGGACTGTGCGAGGACCGCGACGCTTCAACCCTACTGGGGTTCGTCTGTAACGTCGATGCCCTCGATGGGCGCGGCGACCACGCCCTCGCTTCAACCCTACTGGGGTTCGTCTGTAACTGGACATCAAAACAGCATATATCGGCCGCCCTCATAACCCCCGCGAAGCCATCAAATTACTCACCAAAACGACTCATACGTTTTCAGCGACTCGATTCTCGCGTTTCCCGCCTCTCTCTGCGTCTATGTCTCGCTGAGCCACCCACCGCTCTCTATGACCTATCGTTCGAGACCACCCCAACCGCCGAACTTCTATATACCGTAATGTAATTTATGAGTTCACGGCTAGTCTCTCCCGAGAATTGTCTGTTCTGGGTTTCCCTCCGCGAAAAATCTGCCAGACAAATACTCAAACAATTGATTGGAACGCGCTCCGCCGCAAAATCACACGGCTTCTGAATCCGGGGTCGCCGAAGCACGCCCGCTACCGCCCAATTTCAGCCACCAAACCGGCCAAGACAAAGCGACTCGTAAACGACCACGCGGACGACGCTGACTCGGACGCCGAACATGCTCGCTCCCGGACTCCACACGCCTCGCAGTCACGGTAGTTCTCGCGGTACTCGACGGCGGGGCCAGCATCCGCGTCGAAAGATGGTTGCGCCGTAGTCGAGGCGACGACCGTGAGTATCAGTCGATTCGACCGTCCTGCCGGACGCCTCTCGGATACCGATGGGACGGCGAGTGATGGACGACGTAGGTGAACTCAACTCGTGGTAAATCCTCAACTGCTATATCGAGTCTCTCGAAAGCGACGTATCCGGCGACGAGTGGATGGCGGTCGTCGAAGACGCCCGAGAGAAGGCGACCTCGCGCGTGCGAAGGGGACGCTCACGACGAAGCACATCGACGGCCGCGACTACTACTACCTCCAGTGGCGCGACGGCGACACCATCCATAGCCAGTACGTCGCCCCCGTCTCGCCAGCGAGCAATAGGTGGCGGAAGGTGTACTTCAGTTTCAAAAGCTGTGGGCACGAGTTCGACGGCCACCAACAGACTGCGTACTTCAACCTACTCGGGTTCGTCTGGAACGTTATGGACGTGCGTCAGGTCGGGCGGAACTCACCTATGACCTATCGTTCGAGGAGTGGCCGCTTGACATCTCGAACGTCGAAATCCGGAGAGTGCGAGCGACGTGTCCGTCTCTATCAATCGTTTCTACAACAATTATGTTTTAACTCTGGTATTTAAATCTTCCACTTAAAATCATATTTCATAATATCCGATAATTACTTTAGATACTTACTTCTACACTGACGAAATGAATACCCACCGCCAGCGCGTTCTCGCCGTCGCTTTCTCCATTCTCATCGTCACGGCGACGGTCACGCCTGCTACTGCCGCCCTCGAACCAACGACTCACTCCCCGTCCGACACCGCGCTTTCCTCGCTCACGGAGTTCCTCTCGGACTACGGTACACCGGATACACCCGGTAACGGAAACGGGAACGGACCGGGGAAGACGACCACCGCGACGACCACGACGCTACTCGGAAACCAAACGACCACACCGCCACAAGGAACGCAGACGACTACGACCCGCGGTAACGAAGGGAACGGTCCGCCCGGAAACGGCCCGCAAGGACCCCCTGAGAACAAAACACAGGGACCAGCGAATCCGGGACAGGGACCACCCGAGAACAAAACGCAAGGACCATCCGAGAACCCCGGCCAAGGTCCGCCGGAGAACCCCGGTCAGGGACCGCCACCGCACGCTGGACCACCGGAAAACCGGGGACCTCCGTCGTGGGTGCCGAACAAGGGCGGAGACTCGAACGCGGACAAACGCGGCCCGCCCGAATGGGTCACGAACGCAAAGACCCTGCCGCCAGCCTCGAACCGGTCGGCGCTCGCCAACCGAAGTGAACCACTGGCGAACGCGACCATCAACGTCTCTCTCCGCGGGAACGCCTCGGCCGCCGACTACCGGCTCGCCGCCATCGACGCCCTCCAGACCACCGAGTTCGACGCGCCCGGCAGTTCTGCCGACGACCACCAAAGGCAAGCCCTCCGCGAACTCAACGAATCGCTCGACTACGTTCTCGACGCCAACCGCACCACCTCCGCCCAGTTGTTCGAGCGCGACAAAGAGGCGAGTACCCCGCCGCAGTTCGCGCCGAGCGTCACGAAACTGCTCGTTCGCTCCGACGAGCGATTAGCTCACACGGCTATCGCAGACGCCGACCGTCTCGCCACGACCCTGCGCGACCGGAACGTCTCGTTCGACGAGTCGGCCGTCGCAGAGAACCTGTCGGCGGCGCGCGCGGCGGTCGGCCGCGCCGAACGCTTCCGCACCCGTGGCCAACAGCATACCGCCATCAGCCAGTACCGAGTCGCGTGGATTCACGCCCAGCAAGCCCTCGACGTACTCGACCTCTCGACGACCCCGAACGTCACCATCACCACCCGCGAGGATATGGCTCACGACGGCAACATCACGTACGCGGTTCGCGGGCGCGTCTTCGACGTTCGGAGCCACGAACTCGCGCTAGAACTCTCGCTGAACGGCGCGAACCGGACGCTCGACCTGTCGGTGAACACGACGCCCGGCGCTCGCGGCACCTTCGAGACGAACGTCACGCTTTCGCGGCAAGTCAACCGGATTACGGTGTCGGCGACGGACCCGAACCGGCGATGGTCGCCCGACTACGGCGGCGACAACAGGACGGTCGGCCGGGACGTGCTTCGACTCGACGCCGACTGGCTCCCCGATTACTACGAAGTCTCGGTCACCGGAACCGACCCGCTCGGCCGGGACAGCAACGCGACGACGACGCCGACCAACGAGTCGGGGAACGGCCGCATCGACGGCGGCGAGGACTTAGACGGCGACGGCCTGCGAACCGAATTCGAGTTCACCATCGGGACCGACCCGCTCGACGGCGACACCGACGACGACCGTCTCACTGACTCCTTCGAGGTGAACGCGACCGAGACCGACCCGCTCGGTCGTGATAGCAACTCGACCGCGACGAACGCTACCGAACGCGGGAACAATGTCACCGACGCTCAGGAGGACCTCGACAACGACGGTCTGGTGAACGTCCGCGAACAGGCGTTCGGCACGAACCTTGGTGAACGATACCGACCG